>BPTO01000130.1 GCA_023705985.1 Candidatus Heimdallarchaeota archaeon
CCTACTCCTGGGGAAAATGTTTTAGATTTATGTGCTTCTCCGGGTAGTAAAACCTCACAAATTGCTTCCATGATGGGTGATGAAAAAGGTTTAGTCGCTATAGATATAGATCAAGATAGGATGCGTATTTTATTGGGGCGTATGAAATTACTTGGTGTCAAGAATGTAGAGTCGATACAATCTGATTCAAGAAATCTTCCAGAAAAATTCATGAATTTTTTTGATAAAATTTTGATAGATCCTCCTTGTTCATCATCAGGTACTTTCAATTCTAGACCTGAGATTAAATGGCGTTTAAAGAGAAGAGATCTAAGATTGTATACTAAACTTCAAACTGAATTATTGGAAGCAGCCGCAAAGATGGTTAAAAACCAAGGAATTGTAGTTTATTCCACATGTTCGCTGTTTCATGCTGAAAATCATCACATAATTAGATCTTTCCTTGCTTCTCACCAAAACTTCTCTTTGAGAAATAGTATTCCCTTTATAGGACTTAAATCTAGTCAGCTAGAAAATAAGGCACAAGAGATATACCCTCATCTACATGACAGTGAAGGCTTTTTTATAGCTAAGCTCCAGAGAGATGAATAAAATTACAGTAGTTTGGGATAGTAATTAGTATATTTCATCGAGTAAAGCATCAATTTGTTTTAGTAGCATAGCTCTAAGTTGGTCTTTTGGCGGTTTGATCATATTTTTTGCTGCATCAATATTAATATCATAGAGCATTCTACTTGCTAACGTTTTAACAATCTCTTCGCTATCATAAGCTTCCTCATTTATAGCTATTTTTATACTTGGAACAGTTCTTTTTTTTGCAATAATGATTTTTTCTTGTGGTATTCGGGTTTTTTCAGATATTTTGGGTATTTTTTTCTTAGTAACTGCTCGTGTTGATGAAGTTTTTTCACCATAGATTAGAGATGACTTTGTGTCTTTAACTGCTTCAGGAGGATATATCTCTTCTATTGGTTTGACGGTTTCCTCAATCTCGCCAAAAATATTGCTAAGAAACTTGAATTGCTCCTCTTGTTCAATATTCACAACTTTATATTTTGATCCTCTTCTAGTATTTAGATTAGTAGCTGCTCTCGCAGCTGCATAAGCTAATGATTTTGAGATTCCTAATTTTTTATAAACATAAATTTTCTTGTTTTTTCTATCTACCATCAAAAAAGAACCATGCTCTTTCTGAAGAGCTTCCCTTGTTGCTTCTATTTCATTATATGTTCCGTCTTTTCTGACTTTGAATACTCTAAGCACCATTAGTTTACATACTATTGTTGTATAATAAAAGTTCTTCTTATACTACTTTCAATTATTGTATTCTGTCACATCTTTAATCTTAGCATTCTTGAAAGCTCTTCGTCGTCTTAAACATGATTCACATACACCACAGTGAACTGCTATATTACTCTCTTTCCAATCAGTAACATTGTAACACGAGGAAGAAAATTGAACTTGCGCATTAATCTTAGCTAAGTAAGTAACAATATCACCTTTAGTTTTTCTAATAAAAGGGGCTTTTATCACAACTTTATTCATACAACCAAATCTCAGGCTATCATTCATTTTTTCTACAAAATCAATAGTATTATCTGGAAACGTGGCTGCTTCTTCTTTATTTCCTCCAAAAATTATATCTGTTGGATTTGAGAAACTATCAGACAATGAAGCTGCTATTGAGAGGAAAAGGAGATTTCTTCCTGGAACCCAAACTTGTTTTGCTGTTTGCGCGGTGATTTCTTCATTGTTTAAATCCTTGAAAGATGAGAATTCAGGAGGTTCACTGCCCTTTATTGATAAACTAGATTTTGATTTAGCTACAAATTTGGAGAGGAATGGTAAGTCAATAATTTGATTTTTAAGGGAAAAAAGCGATGAAAATGTGTTATTACATATTTTAATTGTTTTATCTTCTTTACTACCGTAAAGAAAGCTTAGCAAGATTACATTATCATATTTTTCTAAAGCCCAATATAAACAAGCAGTAGAGTCTAAACCTCCTGAAAAGAGAACAATTGCTCGACTCATTTTATCCCTCTTAAGTGCCTATATTTTTATTGAAATTCATTTAATTTATTTATCTTCTGTATATATTGCGACACTTGTTGGTGTCTCTGACATTATTACTGTAATTGTAAATTGTGGATATTCTTCTTTGATTAAATCATGAATAAATCTTGACAATAACTCAACAGTTGTTGATTCTAGAGGTAAAAATTCAACATCTTCTCTTGGAAAACGGTATACTTTACCATCACATGATGAAACTGTAACTTGTTCATCACTTATGTCAATATTGAAATTTTTGCTGTTAAAGGGTATCAACACTTTATGATCGTATTTTTTTATTATCTTACTAACTCTTGATTTGAATTCGCTAAAATCAATAATCATATTTTCTTCATTAAGTTCTCCTTCAATTTCAACTTCTATGAAGTAGTTGTGTCCATGGATACGTGCACATTTCTCATGTTTAACGAGCATGTGTGCAGACGCAATAGTTAGTTTATCACCGGATACTCTTAGTTTCACAATTTCACCTAAATGGGCTTTGTTTTTACTACATCGTTTTTTATTTTACTAATTTCCTTTATATACTTTTTAGCTACTGTAAGTAACCATTCTTCTAAATCTTGTTCCGTAAAACCTAGTTTTTTGAGCCCAATTGCATTTACATGAGAAGGGATTCCTGTATCGGAATAATTTAAACCAAAATGAATTTTACAACTTGTTTGGCTAATAGTTGCGATACCAACGTTTAGTTTTTTCTCATTTATGAATAAATCAGTACCATTTCTAGATACTTCAACTCCCTTCAATTGAAGCTGTTCGATAATCAATTGTGTTAACATACGTAAACGATAATATGCGATTTCTAAGTTAGGAGGTTGAATATCAAATTCCTCTATAATCATATGTAAAGCATCATTCGAGCTGATTAGCACCTTTGCCAAATGAGACTCACGTAGAACATCTTTAATGTCAACCATCTCTTTTGGTGATAATTCCATATTTCCCCTGAAAAGTAAAATGCTGTTTCCTAAAACACCATGTTCTTCTGCCGTGTAATGAGCTAGTATTTGGGATCCATCATACTTAATTTTTTGTTGAAAATTTTCAATTACAATGGTATATGATGACAGTTCTTCTTTTTTCATTTTCCTTTTTTCTCCGCTAATTGCTCTTTTAATATTTCTAATGTAGTTCTAATCTCAGCTACAGCATTGTGACGATGAATGCTCTCAAAATTTGTCTGTTTAACATAAATACCTGTTTCAGAAGGTAAATAATCAAATTTGAAAGCTACATTGTAGAGTATCGTACGCACTACATCTTCTACAAAACTAGGACGACTATGTGCGTAAAGAACAACTGCTTGCTCATCCTTTCGTTTTAATACTTCATGAAGTGGAGCACTCATGCTTATCTCTAGTATTTTTATAATGTCATCTAGCTCAACTCTCTTAGCACTCTCAGGTAATTCTAAAAGTAAAATAGCTTTTGACCTTTGATTGTGGGAAGCCAGGGGCATACAATCAACAATTGTTTTAATTTGTTCATCACTAAACTCTTTTTTCTTTAGTTGTTCTTTCGCGTAATCCTTTGACAATTCTTGTGAGCAAGGACATACCGTTGTCCCTTCTACTTCAGCTCCTATAATCTTAATTATGTTTATGCCTTCTTCTTTGCGCTCAGCATTTGCTCCTGCTCTAAGAGTATGAACACTTAATTTTTTCTTCCAAAGTGCTTCTGAAAAGGTTTCTGCCTCGTAATCAGCTTTCAACCTTACTTCTGCATATTTTGCACCTGGTTGTGCAAGCAAAACTTTTTTGGCTATTTTTGCGCATAATTCTTCAGTGTTACTGATTAATTCTCCCATCAAAGATGATGTCACTTCTGAAGTCACTTCGTTTATCACTTCAATGTTTCGAGACATGTGTATTCCTCTTTGAGATGGAATTAAATCCACAAAAACATCAATTTTCGCAGAGAGTTCGTTATATTGACCCTTCCATTTCCTTCTGATTATTTTTGGTATGTCAGTAACTCCAACTCGCCTTAAACCAAGTTTAATTCTGGCATCATCAGCTTGAATATCAGACATTTTTTCACTATGAAAAGACATTCGATTATCTACCTCTTATTATCATAGAATATTTAATAGTTTATGAACCTGAGCTGATATACCAATTTTTTCGGGTGGCAAATACTTTGCAGCTGTTTCAGTGAAATTTACTAGTTGATCCCAAGAAAGTGACTGTACGTTCGACTTCTTTGTTGGTGAAACCAATTGAATTGCCATAGGTATATTTATTTCTCCACACAGCTTTGCAATCAATTCGAAATCACTAATTTTTGAGGATTTAGATAGAACAATTTTAGAAAAAACTTTAGTTCCTGCATCTCTTAAAATCCTGCACATCTTAACCTCTCTTTCCACTAATTCTTCCCACTTTGTTGTTGCTTCTGCGCTTTTATCCTTTATATCAACACATGCAAAGTCAATATTACGAGCTATTTCTTCTAGAAATTGGAGATTTTCAGCATACGCAGTTTCAAGGAATATTTTATACTTTTTTTGTTTTAAGTTTAAGATAATTTCTTTCAAAAATTTCGGTTGATGTAATGGTTCTCCTCCTGTTAAACTAATAGAATGAAGGTCCTTTGTTGTTAATTGCTGAATGTTATTCAAAAAATGCTTTAGAATCATAGGATTCTCTTTTTTTGTGAATTGTTGACTTCCAGCTCCTGTTTCAATAGAACAATATTTGGGGTGCTCTCTTTGAGCTTGTGGAGAATCACACCATAAACAACCAGTAGTTCCTTCTTTTCCTAATGCCAAAGGACATCCCGCGAATCTAACAAATATTTGCCTTAAACCATAGCAACTTCCTTCGAAAGCTGACCCTTCACCTTGAAAGGAGGAGAAAATTTCTTGAATGTAACCTTTTTGAAGGAACGTTTCTTCTGACACAATTATTATAGAGGGTGTGAGTAAATAAAATTTCTTACAAGAGTGAAAGATTGTTGTGTTTGCATCAAACACAATTACATTATATTGTTCTCCTAAAGCGGAAATGTCAACTTTTGGAATTTATAGGCCAAATTTTTCTATTTGACTGAAATTGGCGTGTTTTTCGACATATTCACGGACCTTACTTGTAAAAGCTTTAGGATCTCTCTTCATTAAGTTAGCAGCTGTTGAATTTAGAGGATCATCTGGATTTGGGCTACTTAAGATGAAACGAATGGATTCGATTACGTCAACTAAGTTGTTAGCAGGCGTCCAATCTGCACCTAATACACCAACACAGATGCGTGTATCGAAAACATTAGCATGAAAAATCTTGGTCAGCATTTTTACTTTTGGAGGTTTAAATGGGTATTCTCTTGGAATTTCTATTTCTAAAACAAAAACTCCTCCTTCATAAAGGCCAGCGCCAAAAATAAAACCGAGCCATTTTAGAGTGTTGTTATTGATAGGACTGAAAGTTGGCAACTCTTTTCTTAGTTCATTAGCCTCTATAGCTATTCTAGGCCAAAATTCCTCCTCAGATAACATTATTTTACCCTCATATTATACTATCAAATTTTACCTACTTTGTTTCTGGAGTTCCAGCAAGATAAGTACTAAAGCTGCAATCAATCCCTTTTGATCGCCAGCTAACACCTTAAACTCTTTTCTTTCTAGCATCCGAGCGATAGAACTCCATCTAACTAACAACTCAACAATATCTCTTTCACTCATAATAGTCTCACTTACCAAAAGTGTGTTAACTATATTAAGATTACGTCTCTCTCATCATGGTTCTGTTAGAACACTAATTTATTTCTTCGTTTAGCAGTCTAAAAATCTTTTTATACCCTTTTCTATTCTTTTTAAGTGTGAGAATATATGAGCAATCCAGAAGAAATGTTGGTACAACTTGTAAATTCAATAAATATGCTATCAAATCTCGTGCGAAGTGAACAAGAATCAATGGCTATGCTAAATGAGAAAATTGGTGTCTTGGAAAAGAATCTAGAAGGCATGACAAATATCGATAGTAAACTTTCTACTCTGGAGCAAAATATTACCAAAAGTCTTACTCCATTAAAAGATGTCTCGATTTTAATGAATATGTTGGCAACCATTAATGCTAAAATTGATAATACTGCAACTGTGACACCACAACCTGTTACTGAAACGAAGCCTCCGCTCTCTAGCTCTGAAGTGCTTGATCCATCATATGAAGTAAAAGATTCCAAAGTTGAAGAGCAACCATATGATTCTCCAGGATTAAAAGAAGAAGAAAAATCTTTCATTGCTGCTGACGATACAGGTATTGCAATTACTGCAATATCAACAAAATTCAAACACATATCTCAAATGATAAGTCCACAGACTAGTTGTGCGACAGGAGCTGGGATGCTAGAAGAATTAAAACAAGAAATTGAGGCATATGTTGGTATGTCACCCATGCTATATGAACTCAACTCTTGGATTCAGCGAATTGGAAAAATGCCTGAAACTGAAGTTTTACAACCAGAAGTTCATAGCGATTTAGTAGCCAAACTTGATGACTGGTTAACAAGAGTTGTTAAAGCCATTGAAACAAAGCACGAACGTGGCGAATAAAAAAAGTAATACCTACATCCATACCGATATGATACTAATTTTTTATTTTTCATAATATCTAAGTATACTTGAAGAATCATGAATCTCGATAATATAAAGGGTATTATTGAAATAAATGGGAAAAAGTATGATCCCAGGGATGTTTTTAAGGTTTTAATTGAAAATAGACTCAAATTTGATATTGTGAATGATTCTCTTCTTATTGGCAGAAATTTCATTGATTCTTCCCCCGATCTAAACTATGAAACAAATAGCTGTCAATTATCTAAAATGTGTAAATTCTATGATTCTTCGAATAATAAAGATAATTATAAAGAAATAGTGTCACAAATGGAAAATAAAGAATTGCTAAATAATACTCAAAATACATTCTTCCCATTTAGTAAAAGTCTTGACTCCTCTAAAGCTTATATTGATGATATTGAGATAGATGAAGGTAATCTTGATATTCACAGTATTATTAATTCCGAGACTAATAGTAGCGACTACAGAAACAATGCAATAAACTCAGACTCGTTATACAGCTCTGAGCATACGGAACCTGAGGTAAAGAGAATGTTAGGATTTAGTTCTGTGTCCAAATCTGGTTATGAAGACCAAAATTGCAAGCCAATGTTAAACACTGATGATATTCCTTTATCTCAAAGAAGTTTTTGTAAAAGTTGCGGTAAAATAATTGACGTTGACTGGAGACATTGTGGAGGATGTGGACACAAGTTACAATTATAAGAACTGGTTTTTGTTAAGTTTCAATGTCTTCACAACCTTCTGGAGTTATTCCAAATACAGCTTCAGACTCAGGTAAATATGGTGAATCATAAATACGAACTATACGTTTTTCTCCTTTTGACTTGCGAAGGTACAAGCGGGTAATTGCCCAATGACCAAGAATATTTCCTCCAATTGCTTGTGTTGGGTCACCAAAAAACGCTGCTGGATTGGATTGAACTTGATTTGTTATGACCACTGCAACATTATAAGTATCTGCTATTCTTCCAAGAATGCCTAAATGGTGGTTAATTGTCTGTTGTCTCTCTGCCAATGTCCCCCTTCCCGCATATTCAGCTCTGAAATGTGCCGTGGCAGAATCTACTACAACTACGCCATATTCCTCTTTTTTATGGTAAAACAGCTCTAATAATCGCTCTGATAGGCTCATTTGATGGTCTGAATTATAAGCTCTTGCATACGTTATGTCTTTAAGAACATCTTCAAATTTTTTAGTCCAACCTAACGTCTTTTGAAATCTTCCATACATAGCTTTTATTCTACTTGGGCTAAACGTGCCTTCAGTATCAATGAAAACAGCTTTTTTATTAACTCCTCCTAATTCTAGTGGTAATTGGACTGTAACGCATAGTTGATGACAAATTTGTGATTTTCCTGATCGGAATGCACCAAACATTTCAATTGTTTCTCCTAATCTAACACCTGCTATACCTAATTCTTCTATCGTCGTTAGTGCATCAAGAGATTTAAGACCATACGTAAATGCTGGGGCATCTCTTTGTTTTTCCATTATGTCAAAAGCATTAATAAAATCAATTCCGCCCCTTAGTTGCTTTAAACCTTCCTTATATTTTATAGCAGAACTTGAAGTCACACCATATTTTTCTTCTAGCTCACGGAGTGGTGTTGTTTCAATAAGATATATATTTAACCCCTTTTCTCTCATCGCTACCGCGGTTGTTTTACCTACTCCTGGAAGGTCTTCCAAACCCATTTCCTCTTTAAAATATTTGAATTTGGGAACAATTTTAGTAATTTCAGCACGGCATTTTTTTGCAATGGCTCGTTGGATTCCCATTTCTTGCAATTCTAGTAATCTTGTTGTCATAAGTTGATCTATGGTCATAATTTTGTTTTCTTCAAGGATTTCCAAAGTTTTCTTTCCTAAACCAGGAGTATCTGCCAATTTAAGATCAGGAACTTCTTTGATTGTTTCACTTTCTTGTTTTTGAGCTTCTTCAATTAAAAGTTCTTCATATTCATCCTCAATTTCTTTAGATTTATCATTTTCTTGTTTAGAAGCTTTTTTACTCATCTTACTGCCGCCACCATAATCTAGTTGTTTAGAGAGATATAACTATTTAAAGCTATACTCAATTTAACAATGTGTCAATGATATTTTAACTTCTTCGAAGGGACACCTCTTCGAAAGTTAAAAAAGATGTTGTAACTTTTTGTAAAAAATTGGAACTTGAATAATTCAGCTAAAAATCAATACCTCGCCTAGCTTTTATTCCTGTCTTATACGGATGTTTTATTTCTCTTATCTCAAGGGATTTGACTGATTTTTCAAGTAACCAAATAGGTACTTTCCTTCCCGTGATTATAACTTTTTCTTTCACATATTCAAATATTGGTACAATCATCTCCCAGTCTATTAGGTTGTAGAACAATGCAATGCCAAGCTCATCTAGTAATAAAATATCGGTTGATTCTGGTCTTAGAGTTTCTATTATTTTTGTTAATTCTCTTTTAATAAACAACTTTAGTTCTTTGTTCTCTTTCTTAAAGTCGTAGAAAACACCTTTTTCACCTATGCTAAACCATTTAGTCTCTGCAAATGCGTTGAAAAACGAACACTCTCCACATTCTTTACCAGATTTCAAAAACTGAATAACAAAGATTTTCTTCTTCTTCATGAATGCGGAAAAAATTCTTCCGATTGCATTTGTTGTTTTTCCTCTGCCCGTACCATGGATGGTCTCTAGAACTATCATAGATTTTCTAATATACTAAAATATGAAAACTATAAAGGAGTTTTGTTTTTTTATTTGTCGCAAAAGGTTCTTAAGAAATAGGATAACTTCAAAATAATAACTTCTCACTTAGTATGAAGAGAAAACATCACCTTTTTGGCCTAAACGGGTTCAGAGAGATTCATTCTTTTCTTCTAATTTTTCATTTCTTTTATCTTTTTCTTTCATTAGGTGCATTTTGGCTTTATCGTACATTTTTCCTGTCCCTTGGCACACAGTGCAAGTATCTTCCCTTGCACTTTTTCCTGTCCCAATATTAATGTGTCCCGATCCATAACAATTTGGGCAATTAGTTCCAATAACCTTAGCTCCCATTCGAGCATATAAGTATGAAAGAAAAATAAAAATCATACCCGTGATGCCTAAAATGAAACCTGCTATAAATATCTCTTGATTATAAAGATAAATACCTATAATAAACGTCATCGCTCCTAATGCAAAAATTAAGTATTGAATAACATAGATATTTATGGTTGTTATTCTTCTTTTTCGCCTCATTAGATTATGTCTTTTTCAAATACAGAAAAAGTTTGTGCTTAATCAAATAAGAATAGAGGTTTATTCTGCATATGTTCTTATTTTAGAGAAGTTAATAGCTGAACCTACCATGTTCTTCAAAAGATCGCCTATTCCTTCTCCTGTTTTTGCAGATGTTTCTAAATACTTAC
>BPTO01000131.1 GCA_023705985.1 Candidatus Heimdallarchaeota archaeon
CGCATAAAATAAAGCTGATTCATTAGTTGTAGACGAAATTTCCATGTTAGTTCTAGAAACCAATAAAGATACGAATTCTTTTGAAGTTTTTTCTTTTCGGTGGGTTGTATTATTCTTATTTATTTTAGTTGGTATTATTAACCAAGTTATTTGGATAACTTTCGCTCCTTTAACCAATGAATCAGCTTTATTTTATGAGACAAGTGATAATCTTATTCTTTTACTTGCTATGATTTTCATGGTGGTGTATATCCCTGTAAACTATCCTGCTAGTCGTTTAATTGACAAACTAGGATTAAAATGGGGAACTGGAATAGGTGTAATCCTTACAGGAGTTTTCGGTTTTCTTAGAGCTATAGCTCCTAATTATGCCTGGCTTCTTGTATTTCAAATTGGTTGTGCAATAGGTCAACCTTTTATTTTAAACTCATTCACCAAAGTTGCGACTAATTGGTTTCCCGAAAAGGAAAAAACACTAGCTACTGGGTTAGGAACTCTTGCAGTTTTATTGGGAGCGATTTTAGGGATGTTATTAACACCTATCTTTTATGACTTGTTTAACAAGAATTTTACTCCTGTCCTCTATATCTATGGAGGTGTAGCATTAGCTTCCATGGCTTTTTATTTGATTTTTGTAAAAGATAAACCTCCATCTCCTCCAAATGCATATAGCGACAAAACAAAGATTTTCGAAATAAAGGGCACAAGAAATCTTTTTAGAAATCGAGATTTCATCTTGCTTTTTTCTTTAATGTTTATAGGAATAGGCGTATTCAATGCTATAAGTTCAGGCGTTGATGTTCTTTTCGTATTTTCAGACGAATTATATGCAGGAATAATAGGGGGATTACTCATTATTGGAGGTGTTTTTGGAGCTGTTATTCTTTCAGCACTTTCTGATAAGTTCCATAAACGTAAAATTTTCTTAATTATTGCTGTAACTTCTAGTGCTTTTCTAGTAATTCTGTTTTACTTTATAGAAAATTTCATTGCTCTCTGTATATTATCTTTTGTTTTCGGATTTCTATTGATATCTGCTCTACCTATAGCCTTAACTTATGCCGCGGAAATTACTTATCCCATCCCTGAATCTACATCCAACGGTTGGATGATGTGGGCAGGACAGATTAGTGGAATCTTGCTAATACTAGGTGTCATGTATCTGCCTTCTGTGAAAACGAATTTCATAATTTACGCTGTTTTATTTGCAGTAGGCATTGTTCTCACAATCTTTATGAAAGACATAAGTGAATATAAACACATATTAACGGAAGATTAAGAAAAAATCTTCTCATAGCATTTTTTTCGTAATTTCCTCATACTCTCTTCTAAGGATGTCCATAACTAAGTCGTCTCTATATTCACCATCAATATAGGAAGCTTCTCTTCTAACTCCTGTCTGTTTGAAACCTACTTTCTCATACACATGTATCGCTTCTTTCATGAACGAATAAACATGTAGTTCAACTCTATGCAAATTTAGCACCCTAAAAGCAACTTCGAGTAAGCATCGTACAGCATCAGTTCCATATCCTTTACCATGATTTTCAGGATTAAGAATAACTACACTAAGGAAAGCTGTTCTGCTAACATTATTTATCTTATTTAAACTACAAGTTCCAAGAAAGTTCTTTGTTTCCAATGTTTCTATAGCAAAAGTGTATCCCTCTCCTTTGCTAGCTTTCTGTGTTTGAGCTTTTATCCATTCTTCTCTCTGAGTACTAGATTCAGGAATATACTTCCCTAAACCTATTCTCACCGCATATGTGTTCCAATGTTCCATAATAGATGAAAGATCACTCAATTCTAGTGCTCTAAGTTTAATTTTTTCTCCTGTATAAGGAGATTTTTTCAGAGAATTTGGAAGCATAAGGACAATCATTTACTCCGATTAATATTATTTATGTTAGTAGGAAACATTACATTTACACGAAAATTTCAAATAATAGAAAAACAGCATTATCCTATCACTGAAGGTGAAATCTCATGAGTAATATCATTGGAAAAGAGTTCATGTTTAAAACTAAATACAAGTTTCTTGAAGCCCCTGATCAAAGAAAGGGATTACCTCAACCTCCATATCAACTCGAATATGATGAGAGTTTAAGAATAATTGACTTACCAAAACCTGATATCATTAAAATTAGCGATGTGAATTTGAGAGAAGTCATTGAAGGAAGGAAAAGTGTGAGAAAATATTCAGAGGAGACTATAACACTCTTAGAGCTCTCATGGTTATTGTGGAGCACACAAGGTGTAAGAGAAATTTATCAGAATTCAATAACTATGAGAAATGTCCCTTCTGCTGGTGCTAGACATGCCTTTGAAACCTATTTATTAATAAACAATGTTGAAGGTTTAAAAACCGGTATTTACAGATTTCTGGCATTTGAACATAAGCTCATTGAGATTAATCTAGACAAAAAAATTGCTGATAAAGTTGTTACTGCTGTACTTAATCAAAAATTCATAAAAAACTCTGCAACAACTTTCATTTGGACAGCTGTCCCCTACAGAATGACATGGCGATATTCACAAAGAGGGTATCGGTATTTGCATATTGATGCAGGTCATGTCTGTCAGAACCTATATTTAGCAGCAGCAAATATTAATTGTGGTGTCTGTGCAATTGCTGCATTTAATGATGAAGAATTAAATGATTTACTTGAAATCGATGGTGAAAACCAATTTGTAATATATCTTGCTACAGTTGGAAAAAAGGAGTAATCTTTTTTCCGCTTCATCTAGCAAAAATCGTTATGTTAGGTTTTGGACTAACATTTTTAAATAACATCTCATAATCAACCTTGGTAATCGAAATGGTGAAAAAATATCCTGTTTTTGTAATGTGCGGTAGAGACAAAAAAAAGAGGGAACTACTAGAAGTACTTGATCCTGATAATAATTACAAAGTCAAGACACTTCTTCCATTTCTAGGGAAGAGAGTAATTGATTGGCAGCTTGAAGAAATTAATAAATCGCCTTATGTGGAGGATATTTACATTATAGGACTTTCAGAGGAGATGATAAAATTCGATTACCCTGTACATTATGTCCCAGTTGATACTCTTGCAAATTTTGCAGATAAACTCATAGCTGGAATAAAATACTTTGATTCTCTTGGTAAAAAAGCTGACACCTTTATTATTAGTTCTTCAGATACTCCAGGTATAACTGTCGAGAGTATTAATGAATTCTTCGAAAAGCTAACTAAAATAGGTAAAGCAGATTATGTTGCTTCCTTAGTTCCAGAGGATATAACAGAAGAAGAATTCCCAGATGCTAAGAGAGTAGTTGCAAGATTTAGAGATCACAATGTGTATCCAGGAGAGCTTTTTACTCTTTCACGTTATGGAATAGAGACAGGAAAAAAGATTATTGATGAAATAGGGGAGAGGAGGCAGAAAATTAAAAGAAGGAAAGGAGGAGGAGAATTAACAGTAATAATGAAAATGATATTTAAGAAACCGAGGGTTTGGCCGTTGATTCTTAAATACCTTCTAGGTCTACTAAAATTAAAAGGTGGAGAAAAACTAATATCAATTCTGTTCAATGGTGTCGTAAAAACCATAATCATCAGAGATGCAGGTTTTGGAATGGATATGGATCTACCAGAGGATTATGAACGTTTACGCCAATATGTAATGAAAACAAAAAATGTATCCACACCAAAAAATGAGATAATCATAAAAATGAAATGAAAAGAAGAAATAAAATAAGTAAAATTGTAGAACTTAAAAGTTAGTCAAGTTTCTCCTCCACAACTTCTTCAACTTCTTCTTTATTTTTAGGTTTCACGAAAGAGAATGCGCCTAGAATAACAGCAAGAGACAAAGCATATTTACACATAATACTAGTTACTGTCACTTTGAAGAAAGAATCGATCCAAATCATTAAGATCATAGGAACTAGAAATGATAGATAGCCTATAATAAACATTAAACTCGTTTTTGAGTCTATTTTGTCTTTTCTCCAAATCAGATGAGCAAGTAAGAACAAGATGCTATAAAGTATTGAACTCATGTAATAGGTTGTGTATAAAATGGATATTTCACTGTGATATATAGCATAAAGTGGGTTGCAATTAACTAAACTGATAGATGTGGGTACAATCAAGTAGTAAAGTGAAAATCCTGTTGCTAAAGCAAAAATAACTAGATAATCGGGATATTTCCACTTAACAATTTTTGAAGCAATGTAATATCCTGTAGCTGGTAAGAAAGTGATTATCACATATCCTATCCTGCCTGTTATGTTTACACCTATACCTATACAGATGAGAAATTCAGATAGCTGATAAAGCTGTAACAGGGCTATCATAGCGACTATTGACCAAAAGAATGGATGGTCACGGTTGAATATTATAACCCCTAACAATATAATAAATTCTATAGAGAAAATAATTAGAGATAATGTTCCGGGTAACATTAGTTTTTTTGTAAAAGAATTCCATATAAATTATTCCCTTATAGTTTAAATATTGTTTTAGAAAAAAAATAAAATCAATTTGGATTATAACTCTTCCCGCAAAATAATTCTATTAAAGTTCTAACGTAAAGGTTTAACAGAGTATTATTTTTTATTGGATAAACGAGAAGAAAAGCATAAATAGATGCTAGTTTATTTCTAAAAAAGGAAATTGTGTGTTTAAGATGACAGTCAAATATCCTACTTTTCTAATGGCTGGGAGAGATGTAAATAGAAGAAAGATTATGGAAATTCTAGATCCTGAAGAGAAATACAAATCCAAAATTTTACTACCAATGTTGGGAAAACCTGTAATTCAATGGGTTCTAGACGAATTATTAAAATCACATTTTGTAGAGAAAATATATGTGGTGGGTTTAAAAGAAGAGGACGTTGAATTAAAAGGAGATGTAGAGTTCATTCCTGTAGAAACTGCATCTGATTTTATTGTTAAAGCTAAAGAAGGATTAGAATATTTGAAGAATAAAGGTGAAGATCCGGTGAATATTGTTTTTGTAAATGCTGATGTACCAGGAATAAGTGTTAAAAGTATAGATTCATTCTACTCGCAGTTACAAAAATACGAAAAATATGATGTTCTTCTAGGTGTTGTTGAACAAGAAATAGTTGAACTAGCTTTTCCAGACTCAAAAAGAGCCCCAGCTAAATTTAGAGATTATAATTTGATTCAAGGAGAGATGTTAGCAATGAGCCCAAAAATTATAGAAGAAAAAGGAGAAATAATCCAAGAATTTTCAAATAGAAGAAAGCAAAGATCGTTTAACGTAATGGTAAAATTCGTTGCTCGAGCTCCTAGATCATGGTACAGGATTCTGAAAGTCTTGCTCAAAGTAGCAAAAGTAAGAGATGCTATAATTGGCGTTGAAAGAGCATTCAAATGTAAAGTAGATGTAATATTAGTTGAAGATCCTGGTTTTGCTATGGACATGGATCTTCCAGAAGATTATGAGATACTCAAAAAATATGTTGAACAAACGAAAATCTCTTCTACGATTATAGCTAAATAACAAGCTTAGCTCTCTCTAATCTTCAGTTTTTTCATATAAAATTCGTTCTAGTAAGATAAACTGATAAAATTCTAATAACCTCTTTTTCCTTCTTTTAATCTATTATCTTTCCTAAAACATTGAGTTTATAAGTAATAATATCCCTATTTTATCTAGTGATGCTTTTGAAAAGGGGTTCAATTGTATTTATTATATTAGTACTCTCTACTTTAGGTCTAGGGAGTATTTTAAACGTCTCAGCAGGGACTCTTTACCAAAGTCTTGTCGCTGGTGACGAGCTGCTATATAAAGAACATATTCATAACGAATACACTTACGATCGTACATTTTGGTCTGAATATAATACTGATCCTATGTTTTATTCTTATAAGCAAATTGCTTCCAATGAGGGTGATGGAAATGCTGTAAAAAGTTACACCATCAACTGGGTATCAGATGTTAGTGGAGAATATAACACAACAACAACAAATTATGGTTTTAAAGTCCACGATTACAACCGTCATGAGTCTTATGATTATTCATCAGGTTCATGGATTCTGGACTACGAAGATGACTACTTTTGGGATGATGATTATTTACATAGCTATTACGATTTGTATTGGGACATGGAAGTCTTTAACGACACATTGAATTTTGATCCTTACTCCAAATTTGATTCAGCTTCTTATCTTAGTACATCTATAGAAAACCAAACAATTAATGGTTTAGAGCAGGGATTCATTGTTGATGTATACATATTTGTATTTAGTGACGCATACACTTGGGTTGATTCATTTTTTGATGTGTCTTATGATATAGAAGTATATAAAGAACAATCATACTACTATTATGTGGATAGAGCTACAGGATTTCTGTTACAATACGAGGTAGTAAGTGAATATTGGTCAGATGGATATTATTATGGTTTTAGTACTGAGTTAGGATGTAACGTCGAAATAGACGTACATAATTACGATATGTATTTAGTAAAAGGAAAATTGTTTGAAACAACCGCAGCATTCTTTCCAGTAATGGATGCTAGCATTCCAGTAGCTTTAGTTCAAAACTGCCCTGTTTTGTACAATGGCACCTTTGTAGTTCCTATAGAAGTGATACTTCAAGATTCTTCTAATGATATGATGGTTGAGATATATGTCAATGATATTTTATATTCTACTTATCATCATCTGATGTAAGGATATTACATATTCGATGTCTTTGAAGCCGATTTGCCATTTGATGGTACTTATTACATGCATAATGTTGATATTGTCGTTTATGATGAATTCAACTTTGAACACAATTCCACTTGGTGGACATATATTTATGATGAAAGGTATGTAATTCCTGATTGGCCTTCATGGATAGAAGGACCAGACTACATCGAAATAAAAGAAAATCAAGATCTTGAAGTATTTTTTAGAATTAATTCCGATACTTCCTGGGAACTTGAAATATTCAAAGACGAGGGATTTGGTTTCTTCTCATATAGTTATTATGGTGGTTATAAAACAAATGATATCACGTTATGGGATTATGGACTAACCGTAGGAGATTATTATTACAAACTTCTAATGACAGATGTTGTTGATGTAACTTCTGAAATAATCTTACATGTTCATGTTAATCCAGCTGATGCTCCAGTGATAATGGGTCCAACAGGAGATTATTACTATGATGTGGGAACTGGTGAATCTCTTTTATATCAACTCAAAGACAATAATCCTACATACTACAAAGTGTGGATAGATGATTATGTAATCCAAACCGATAATTATTATGATGGTGAATGGATATCAATTGATCTAGATTCCTACATATTTACAAATGGTACTTATCATCTGATGTTAGAAGCATTTGACAATGATGGTTACAGGACTGAAATACACCTAAAATTATATGCTCTCGGTGACACCATTATAACCACAACTACAACAACACCTACGGAAACAACAGAAAAAACAGAAACAGAGGATACACGAACCACACTCGGAATAGATGCTCCAAATGCACTTATTGCCTTATTAAGTATTCTCAGTATTTCAGGACTTGCAATAATACTCAGACGTAGAAGGTAAAATCCTTCTTAATTTTTTCTTTCTTTTTCTATATATTCTTTTAATTCTGTTCTATCAATTACGCCTTTTGGTGTTATGTATCCTGTTATTAGATTTGGAGGAGTAATATCAAAAGCAGGATTTAGTGCAGGTGATGAGTCATTAGCTATTAAAATTTCTTCATTATTCGTTCTTACATATTTAACTTCGTTCTCATCTCTATATTCAATTTCTACATCTTCAGCTGATTCTGAGTTATAATCAATTGTTGACCATGGGAAAGCTGAATAAAAAGGAATGTCGTAATGTTTAGCGATTATAGCTACGTTAAGTGTTCCTATTTTATTTACTATAGATCCATCTAACAAGCATCTGTCAGCCCCTAAAATCACTTTCTTAATTCTACCTTCTGACATGAAGTGTGCTGCCATATTATCTGTTATAATGTGATGATTAATACCATTTTCTGAAAGTTCCCACGCTGTAATCTTTGCTCCCTGTAATCTTGGCCTTGTTTCATCGACAAAAACTATTAGGTTTTTTCCATTATCATGAGCACAATGAATCGGTGCTAGAGCGGTACCATAATCGACAGTAGCTAATGCTCCAGCATGACAATGAGTAAGTATAGAATCGTTGTCTTCTATTATCTTTTCTCATTCTATCCCTATCTGTTTACATTGCGTCAAAATTTCTTCTGTAATGTTTTTAGCACTTTTAAGAGTTTTTTCTATTGAATAATTGGATTCAATAGCTACATCCAAAACTTGTCTTGCACAATTCTCTAAATCTACAGCTGTAGGACGGGTTGAAATCAATTCATCATATTTCTCTTTGATGACATCAAATCTTTTTTCAAGGGGAAAACCAAGATTTTCTTTAACTACTAAAACCATTCCGTATGCAGCTGTAACACCAATAGCTGGAGCACCTCGAACCACCATTGTTTTAATTGCATCATTTACTTCAAATGTAGTAGACAGATTAGTGAAAGATATTTCAGAAGGTATTAATCGTTGATCAATTAAACGTATTTCCTGTGTTGCGTCAATCCATTCTACAGAGCGCACATTCTCTAAACCTAAACTTTCGATTCGCACAAAAAAAGAAGCGTTTTATAACTCTTAAATATTATCCCAATTAGAAAGTGGAGTGTTAGCCTTCTAGTAGTTCAGCAAGAACATCTCTTATTGTTTCCACCATTAAGGGAGAGTGTGTGTCATGGTTGGTTCTTAAATTCCTGTAAATAACATTGGGGATCATATTAGCAATTTTATTTGTTTTTTGAATATTGTGCATCTTGTCTTCTTCTGCTCCAACAAGTAAAGTTCGACTAGAGATTTTTGGAAAAAGTCTCCAGTATCGTTTTCTACAAATAGGATTACCGACTTTTTTCCATTTTTTAGCGTTCGCTTCCACCAACACTCTTGTATATTTTGCCGCTTGTTCTCGAGATTCACTTTTTTTATTTATCCAGTAAATCAAAATTGGTTTAATTGGTTCAAACAGAAAAGTAGGTGCAAAAGGGACTATGTACCTTGTTCCTTTAGGAAGTTCAAGCATTGGAGGAGGAGCTACTAGAATAGAAAGAAAAGGATCATATTTTTTAGTTGATAAACCATCAGCAATTACAATTGCACCAAAACATGATCCAAATAGAATGAGCTTATTTTCATCTATTTCTAATTGAGAGAGAACTTCCTGAACATCTAGAGACATTCTATCCATTGTATGTTTAGTTTTTTTAGTTAAACGACTAGAAGCTTTTTCTCTAGTTTCAAGATAGATGATATTAAAATGCTTCAGAGCTTCTAGAAGAAAATCATCCCACCCTAGAACTACTGAACCCCAACCTGCAATGACGAAAAGTGTGAAACCATTTTGCTTATCTTTTTCTAAATTGTGCTCTAAAATCCTTAAATCTGAATCATCAGACATAGTTAAAAAATGCTCATATGCTATTTTCTCAAATTCCGCTAAAGTTTCGATTGAAAATTTACTTTTATCTTGTTCAGTACTCATTAAGACAAAACAAAAAAGGTTTTTAATAAATTATTTCCTTCATGCTGTCATATTAATTGTTTCTGAGTTTATATAGGGAAATGAAGAATAATGTACGATGGCAGTCGTAATAAGAACTGAAGTGATGGAGGTAAGAAGAAATCAAGCTTTAGGTACACTCTGCCATCAAGTGAAGAATCTCTATAACCGAGCAAATTACATTTTCAAACAAAGAAAGCAAAGGAAGATTTTCCTCTCGTACTATGACCTAGACAAAGTCCTCAAAACTGAAGAATGTTATAAACTTCTACCAGCTCACACAGCACAACACACGCTCAAACTCCTAACGAGAAACTGGAAAGGATATTTTCTAGCAAGGAAGGAGTGGAAAAAACATCCTGAGAAGTTCCTTGGATTTCCTCGTTCTCCTGGATACAAACCAGCAAATGGAGAATATGTAGCTATCATCAGCAACCAACAAGCAAGGATAGTTAATGGGTGGCTTATACTACCTA
>BPTO01000132.1 GCA_023705985.1 Candidatus Heimdallarchaeota archaeon
TTTAAGTCCACGTGACTGGAGTTCAGACGTGTGCTCTTCCGATCTCTCATATCTCTCGAAATAAATAATACAAGTATCTTTAATTCAAACTAGTTTAACACAGATATATGCCTTCTCCAACTACACCCAAGATCTTTTGTGTTCTTGGTTTGAGTAAAGAAACTATTTCTATCTGTTAGTCAAAAGTATATCCTCTCTTTGAATCACAAGATTTTAAAGATACTTGTATTATTTATTTCGAGAGATATGAGTGCATTTCTAAAGAAATTATTAAGTCTTTTCAAGAGTGAAGAAACTAGGTTCATTCAACTTTTCAAAGAAGAAGTAGAATTAAAGAAATTTGTTGATTTAAAAAGTATCCCAAGCAAGGTTTCAAAAAGAAAAAGACTCATTATTGTTGATGCCTTTATTTCTTCAAATAAAATAGAGGGCGTACTTATTGTAAAATATATGCATTTTCTTTCAATTAAAAACAGTGAATATTCTAGACTTAAAACCACTCTTAAAAGCGCAGGAACACTTGAATTATCTATTTTTCAAGAAAGATGGTTGGTGAAAAATAAAATAATTAACTCATTTTTACAATCCATTGGAAAGGGAGTAATGGGAAGCCAAAATTACTTTACAGATCAGTATTTGGAAAATAAAATCATAACAACTTTAAGAAATGTGGAAGAAGAATATAATTTAGGTGAATTAAGTGATGATATACAACTCTCTCTAACTCAAATAGTTGCCAATGTTAGGAAATTAATCAATGAGAATAGCATTACTGGAGTTGTTAAAGACAATTCAACTTATATGAGCACCGATTCCTTTGAAGAATTATTCTTAAAGCATATAGAGGAGCAAATTAATACTGTAACTGAATTATCTTTTAGTGACATAGCTAATGCTTTGGGTGTTTTAGACGAAAACATTGAAAATTATATTATGAAGCATGTAAAAAAATATCCCAATCTAATCGTAGTATACCCACTAGAGAAAAAAATTGTAATCAAGAAATAGCTGTTAACCAGCGATAATAGTCAAAGATAGTATGGTGGAAAGCTATTCCGCAGATTATGAGGGAAAAGTGTGGTAAAATTGATGTAAAAAATGTCTGTGAATTTGTGAAAACCCCCTTAAAACTCACATTAGTACAACTTTAAACATTATTTATTGCTAGGTGCGAAATCTTTAAAATAGTATTTAATTCTTTGAACGATAGATAGATATGCCTAGCAAATTACCTTGGATATTTCCGGGAATTCGTAGACCCACTTTCAGTTTGCGTCAAATTTCTTTCAGAATACCCACAAGGATACCTAGAAGTTTTCTATATATTGTGATATATGCTATTGTATTCTATATTTTCAGCGGTGGAGCTTATGATATAGTGAATAAAGATACTCTCATAGCTATTGGTCAATCTGGTAATAACCCTGTCTTTGTTTCTCCATATCCACATCATCAATATCTTATAGAAGGACTGGTCGCTGGTTTTATTTTTGCTTTTGCCGCTCTAAGTTTATACTTATTCGACTATGCGACAAAATTTGCTTTTGACGTCAACACCGCACAAAAACTTGAATTTTTAGCTGCTATTCTAGTCATTATATGGTATGTTACCATTATGGTATTATTCAACCGTAAAACAGGGTAATAAAAAATTGACTGATCTTGCTATACACGCTTTAATGGCATAAGAGGAGATGTAGAGGAAGAGGAAGAATAAAATCCTTTTTTCTACGGGTTTATATATGAATTTAAACCTATAGAGGTAGAGATAGTGTGATTTTCATCACTTACCTGTTTCGCAACTACACAAGTGGTTGTCCCTCAGTAAACTCTCCATGAAACAGGGAGTCTAGCTAGTTCTGTGTTGATAACACACTAACTATAATGGAAGCGTCTTCGTGACTACCCCTCACCGCACGTGAGGGGTCAAGGGTGAAACCCCCCTTCAAACGACGGTTAGAACGCCTCTGACAAGTCTAACCAAGTTTCATAACGTGCGTAAAACAGGATAAAAGCATATTTTTATCCTTCCTCTTCTATTTCAAACAATTTCAATTCCTGTTCTAACGAGTTTGTAAAGTACCTCATTATTTTTTGATTTAGCTCTCCAAATACCTTTATTTAATAATTCTACCATGATTGCGTTATCTGAATAATGTTCAATTATAGTGTTTAGAACTGGGGTAAATTTTTTTCTTTTGTTGACTGTACGGTACAGAACTTGGTTTGTAAGTAATATTGGTATTCTTAGTTTTTTGCTTATTAAATTTAGATATGCCATTTGCATTGCTAGCATTTTGTGGGGTAACATCACATTATCCTCTTTATCCGGTATTCGGAAATGATTCGTCATACCGTTTATTGCTATAAAACTGCATTTAATTTGTGCTAAGAAATTGTGGAGTTTCATAATATTAAGAAATTGACTATTTTTTTCAGGTGTTCTTATTATTATTATATCTTGAAGATTTATTTCATTGTTTATTACTATTTCCTGTAAGCGTTGTGCGCTGAAATTCATCTCACAATCAAAAATAATTGCCTTTTCGTTTTTTCTAATATTTCTACAAACATTATAAAGTAAAGTTGTTTTTCCTGAATTTGGAGGACCGGCTATATGGGTTATACCTCGAGGTGTTTTAATTCCTTTGAATAATTCTTGTAGCACCAATTCACCTCAAAATTACTCAAATATTTGTTATTTTTGGTATATGATAAGTTTTTTCTATAACCAGCTGTGCACCTTTATTATTTTCTTTTTTTTAAGTAACGATTATGAAAATAATTAGTGAAATAAGTAGAATTGCAACTCCCTTTCCAATTTTTCTTAGATTCCTTTGGTCTTTGTATAGTATTGTTCTACAAACCTTTTCACTAATTATTGTGATACTAAGAAAAATCCCACACTTTCCTATGTAATATAAAACCATTTTAAGGATATTCACAATAAATTCCATTATGTCATTTCCTGCATCAAACGGAATAATTTGCATCACATCCTATATTATTGAATTGTTTCAATGTTTTTAAGCTGTTATTTTCAGAAATTTTATCATTTCAGGTTATTCTTATTGAAATTGTTTTATTCACTGCTGAACAAAGTTTACTGAAGATTTTGAAATCGAACTCTTGATCTATGTCGACTAATTCAAGATTAACTGTTCGCGTGATAATATCAGTAGCGATGGTGAACACCTTTTTTTCTTTTTCAAATTTATATTATTAAAATGATATATAAACCCGATAAAAATTGCTGATTTTAATGATTTATGAGCGCATATTCGAACGTTTTACCATTAAGATAGATGGAAACACAACTTTTTGATTTTCTATCCTTAGCGCTAATCTCTTTTAATGATGAATCTATTAGGTAAATTGCGTTTATGTTTACTTTTTTCAATCATGTTTTTGATATGATTAATTTTCTTTTGATCTAATTGTAATTTCTCTTTTATATTATCAATTGTTTCAATATTTTCTATTGCTAGCAATAATTTGTCCAATTTGTTGTAATTAATACCTATTTCTCCTTCGTCTGTTTGATTCGGCCAAAGTCCTGCTGTTGGCGGTTTTAGGATAATTTTCTCGTTTATTCCTAGTGTTTTAGAAAGTTTAACTACTTCTATTTTATACAGGTCCGCTATTGGCCATATATCCGCTGCTAAGTCACCATATTTGGTTCCATAACCTATCATAATTTCAGACTTGTTTGAAGCTCCTATTACTAAGCGATTCTCTAAATTAGCAATTGAATAGAATATAACCGCTCTTATTCTTGCTTTCAAATTTCCTTTAGCGAGTCGATTAGTTTCTAAATTTGGTAATACTCGAATGTAACTCTCTAAAATTGTTGAGATATCAATTGTTCTTAAAGGTACATTAAGATTTTTTGCAACAATCTCCGCATCTTGTGAATGTTCTGGATCTAGAGCTGTTTCAGGGAGGTGAACTAAACAAACTTTGTCTTTACCTATAGCTTTAACCGCTAAATAGGCTACTAAGGCTGAATCAATCCCTCCACTAATTCCAATAATTGTACCGTTTGTTCTTGAAAGTTCTATTTCTGTTTTAATAAATTTGCATATCCCTTCTATTATCTCTTCATCATTTTGCAGAAAATTCTTCATTTTCTTCATCTATCAATTAATATTGATGAAAAAAAAGATTTCGCTTGTTCGTAACGTATTTTCTAGTGAAAACTCTGTATGGAGCCCCGAAGGGGATTTGAACCCCTGACCTCTGCCTTACCAAGGAAGCGCTCTACCTGCTGAGCTATCGAGGCAAATCTATTACAAAACAAAATAAGAAACTTTTAAACATTATGTTCACATATTTCTCAAGTTGAAAATTCCACAAAGGGCGAAAAGTCTAAATATCCCATCTTTTATTTTGCTAACAAGCGCGTAATAATGGTCACTATCGCCTTAATATTCAACTATTCCTTGGAACGAATCAAAGAATTGGGTAGGCAATAGCATCTCATCAATAATACTAGGAGTTATGCATACTCCCTCACAAAATAGTGAATTACTGGAAATTTACCTGCAAAAGGTGTCAAGATGAAAAGAAAATCAATTACAAAAATTGCCATGAAAGCTAGTAAATTTGTGCTTCTATTACTTTATCTAACATCGTTCTTTATAACAATGTTGCCTATCACAGCTATTGGAGAACCAACAACTGAATATGTGATATTATTTGATGAGTCACATGGTCAGTTCTTCACTAGGGATTACATGATAAAAGCCATCGATGCTTTGAATGAGATGGTAACTAACATAAGTGAAGACATTCACATAAAGATTCTTTATCACTCTGAAGGAAAATTCAATTCCACAAACTTACAAGGTGTGGATTTATTAATCATTACCAATCCTGGTATTGAGGATGAGCATATTTTCACATCTTCCGAAATCGATGCTATTCTCGATTTTGCTGAACTCGGAGGGTCACTATTTGTTTTAAGTAATCCACTAACACAAAATGAATCTATTACTGGTCATCCTTTGCCCATCAACGAATTGTTAAGTGCAAAGGATGATAGATTAACATCTGCACGAATTAGAAGGAGCAGTTCTAATATCTCTCATTCTACCATAATCATTGATGATTATTTAGGAATATATGGCAACGATTCATATCTCTCTATTACAAATTACGAAAGTTCTCATGTTATATTTGATCAAGAACATAAAATTGAAAATATCACTCTTTACTCAACATCAATACTACTGGGTAGTGAAGAAACCTCTGTAGCTATTGGAAGAACACCAATCACTTCATATTCTGTTAGTGATGATTATACAATTTTCAGAGATATTAATACTGGTTTTCTCACTTGGTTGTTTGTCAAGGAAACTGGCTCTTCCAGGTTAGTTATTTCTGGTTCATCAATCATGTTCAGCGATTTAAAAATAACAGAAGACGAAACATGGGTTGAACAATCACAAAACTTAGAATTGTGGTTCAACATCGTTGCTTGGCTGTTAAAACTAACTCCTTATGAGAAAGTTCTTCCAGCTGTGTTATCTTTTCAATATTTTGCTCTTACTGTTGTTGGCTTATCTGTAGTAATTTTTAGCTTATCAATACTTATCTATAAATATCGATCGTATAGAAGACAGCGAATTATTAAGAGCTAGTTTTCTGTGTTTAGGAAAAATAAGCTCTCTATTTTTTTCAATTTGTTTTATTTTTTTGTATGTATCACAATAGAAAATTTTGGGTTATAAATACTCAAGTGATGTTATTTTACTGAAGAAAATGGATGTAAATGAAAAGGTTAGTGAGGGTTCTTTATCACAAAATCAAACCAATGAAAAAATAAAATCCTTGATTAAACTACTTTTAACAGGAAATATTAATGTTTCTGATTTTCGCTTAGAGGTTACAAAATACTCGTCTACAAAAACAATCAATTTGTTCCGCGACAGTTTATCGCGCTTTTCTTCAGGTTTCAGATACAAAACAGCGGATATATTTGCGAAATATTTTTTTAATAAACATTCTATTCATATAACAAAATTATGGAAATATGTTGATTACAAAGATTTTTGGGTTGAACTGAAAATTTTTCATGATATATTTTACACAAAATCAATGACTTTGAATCAAACCTTAAAGCATTTTGAAAAGCGGTTAGTTAAACTATCTTCAGAGCGTTTTCTTACGTATATCGAGCAGAAATTGTTAGAGAGTCTAGAGAAAGATCCATTAACTTCATACAGGAAAATTTCTAAGAAACTAGGTGTTTCTGAAAAGAAAATTACCACAACTATGAAAGATCTTACACTAAAAGGGATCCATCTTGGAAGTTTAGTAAATTATTCCTCTATCGGATTAAAAGAAGTATTTTGTTTTGACTATAGTGATATTTTCAACGATGTGTTTGTGTTTCTGGAGAAACATGATTTGTTTCCTCAATTATCATTTTTTCATGGAGTTACTTATTCCAATCATGACAATCCTTCATTTTTTCATGTGAAATCAAAGAAAATTATTGGGAATCCCAGTATTCTCAGTAAAGGTATATCTATCCAAGATTGGAGGGAGCATTCTCCTCCTAATAAAGCTAAAAGGAATACAACAATTGTAAACTTTGATTCTGATGATTTTATTTATTCCTTAAATAAAAAATATATTCTTCAACTTATGAGAAACTGTGAAAAAAACTATAAACGACCTGAATTAAGTAGGATATCTAATCAAAACGATATCTCAGTTCGAACATTAATTCGTACCAAGTCGAAATTGGTTGAAAACGGTATTGTTCAACCAAAATTATTTCTAGGTGGGAACAGACTGACTCAATTATTAATAATTTCGAAAAAAGAGTTGGTGGAATTATACAACAAACTACCATTTATAGAGTCTTTTGAGCTTTCAGGACACAATGAAGATATCTTTTGGTTATCCTTAGTTTCTATTTTCCCATCTGATTTTAGAACTATTTATTCAGTATACAAAGATATAGCTGAAGTTTTTCTGGTGTTAAATAAAAAACAGATTAAAATTTTAAAAACTGATGATATTAAAAACACACAACTAATCACAAACTTTATACAAAATAATTAGGATGGTTAACTAATGTCAAATACTCCTACATTAACGGAAATTGTTAATACTATTAAAACAGAGACTGGGATGGAGAGCGATAAAATCCATGAATTAATTAAATCAAAAATCAATGAGTTTGGGGACTTTGTAACTGAATTGGGGGCAGCACACATAATTGCTAGAGAACTTGGTGTTAATATTTCTCAAGAATCCAAAGAGGTGGTTCCATCCACTTTAGAAGTTGCTCAACTTGTTTCTGATATTAATAATGTTTCTCTAATAGGACGAATAGTACGGATATATGATAAAATAACCTTCAAAAAGAAAGATGGCACTGAAGGTCAGTTACAACCAATAACTGTAGAAGATAAAACAGGGAAAATACGTGTTGTTGCTTGGGATCAGAAAGCTAAAGTAGTTAAAGAAAGCAATTGTAAACTTGGCGATCCAGTTCGAATAATTGGTGGTTATACAAAACAAGGGAAAGATGGTTCTACGGAATTGCATCTTGGTATTAGGAGTCAGCTTCAAATACGCCCTTCGGGGATTAAAGATGCTGATTTACCTTCCTTTGAGACCACATTTACAAAAATTGGTGAGATAAAAGGTGAAGAAATAGGCACCAATATTAGAGGAAAAATCACACAAATTGATACAATCCACGAATTCGAACGCTCCGATGAATCTAAAGGAAAAAAACAAACCATAATTATTGGTGATGAAACAGGAGAAGTTAATCTAAATTTCTGGAATGAAAAAGTGGAAATGTTGGCGACTTTTAAAGTCAATGAAATTGTTGATGTAATTGGGTTATCTGCTAAACTAGGGCTCAAAGGTTTTATAGAACTTCATACAACAAGGTTTACTTCAATAGTACAATCAGAAGAAGTTAAAGATTTTAAAGTAAAAAGAGGTTTTATAGGATCTTCTGTCAAAGAAGTAGAAACCCTATCAAAGATTGCTCATATTCAAGAAAGTAATAAAACTGTTTCAGTAAAAGGTTTAGTAATTTCTGTTGGATTAATACATGAATTTACTCGAGATGATAATTCACTTGGTAGAGTTCGAAACATTTCTATTTCAGATAATACAGGAGTAATGCGCGTTGTGTTCTGGGATGATAAAACTCAATTGATAGATGAACAACCCATTGATAAAATAATCACAGTTCTAAATGGTTATACACGTAAAAATCAATACTCTGATATTGAAATATATTGTGGGAAACAAACACGAATTAATTTAGAAACGGCAACTTCAACCATAACAAACCAATATCAAGTTGCATTTACTAATATTTCTGAAATTTCGGAGGAAAAAGAAGAAGTTCATGTAAGAGGATTAATTCTAGAACTAGAACCCTTGAGACAAATTGTTACAAAAAATAAAGAAACAGTTGATCTTAGGACATTCAAATTACAAGATAACACAGGAGTTATACGAGTAACCTGTTGGCGAGATAACATTAAGAAACTAGAGAACTTAGAAAGCGGGGATTTAATTGAGGTACTAGACGCTAGAACTAAAGTTAGCCCTAGTTACAATCCCGATTTAGTAGTCACTAAAAGGTCTATTATCAAAGTATCCAATAGTAGTGATTTTCTTTCTCCAGATTTTATATCAGGAACAGAAGTATCAGAAATGAATCAACAAAGTTTAGTAATACAGAACATTGAAAATGTTAAAGAAGGAGACGAAGTAAAAATAAGAGCTACAGTTGTCAAGCTCGCTGAAAAGCGGTATGTGTATGTTTTTTGCCCTACTTGCAGGAAAAAGATGGAAAAGAAGGACGATAAGTACATCTGCCAAGAAGATGGAAAAATTCAAAATCCTGAGTATAGACTCTTATTTTCTTTTACTGCTAATGATGGAACTGGAGACATTAACGTTCTTTGTGCTGGAAGAATCGCGGAAAATGTAATGGGGATAACAACTGAAAAAGCTGCAGAAATAGCTGTGGATTCAGTTAAGGCACCTTATTTCTATTTAAAGAACAAAAATTTTGAATACTCAGAACAGATAATCGAGGGAAAAGCGAAAAAAAATCCCTTTTTGGACAGTCTAGAAATTGTAGCAGAGAAAATTTCAAAAGTTAATTTTAGAGATTCAACAAAGGTAATAGTTAATCAAACGTTATCCGAGTGATTTTTCTTTTTCCTCTATTTTCCCTTCATTTGATTGTAATTCGAAAGGCTTATTAATACCAAGAAGACTGCATCATCGGTTTGTATGAACTTTAATGTGGTTTTCACTCTGGTGGTTTTTGTAGCCGTTTTAGCAGTTATATTTGCATTATTCTATCATGCCTTTAGTATAGGAAAAGAAGAGGAAGTAGACTGAATCTTCAGATTTCTAGAATCATACTTTTTTTCTTGTTATACACTTTAATTATAGCTGCTACTGCACCCAATAGCACACTTGAACCTGAAACTGCTGGGATGATTATATTTGTAATACTTCTGACATCGGAAATTTGTTCTCCTACAAGATTAAGAATCAAATAACTTCCTTCTGATATGTTAACATTAGTGAAGTAGACGTATAAATCATTTACTTCCAATTCATAATTCCTAGTAGCATCATGTCCATCACTTGTTAAGAGTTTCCACTGGTATTTAGCCGTTGAAATACTATTATTTAAAGGATGTAACATTGAAATTTTTTGAAATGTTTTTAAAGCGGATTCTATAATAAAGTGCATTATAATTTGATCTTCTTTTTGTTCATACGTCGCAGAGAAACTAGGCCCTGATGTTATAATTACTAGTTTATGGTTGTTAGTATTTTCATTA
>BPTO01000133.1 GCA_023705985.1 Candidatus Heimdallarchaeota archaeon
GAAATGTCCACCAAGCAACTCAACAGGTTAGTACGCAATTCAGGTTTCAACATTCAAGTCATCAGGTTAAGGACAAAGAAGTTTACTAACTTGATTGACATAATCAAATTACGATTAGAAGGATTCACACTTACAGATATTTCTATTAAATTCAGAATGAACATAGTTGAGATTAAAGATATTCTATACCATTTTGGTCTATCAAAAAACAAACGTTAGAACAGATTTAGAGGATTAAGTTTTTCAATGAATAAGAATAATAAAAATGTTAACTCATCTTCTCCTCTATCAGTCGTTCTAGAACATCTCTCTTGGCAAGAAGCTGAAGGAATCTTGAAAGAATATGATGTTGTTCTATTTGCTTTAGGAGCTCGTACAAAAGAACATGGACCTCATTTACCTTTGAACAACGATTATCTGATGGCTGAATATCTGAAAGAGCAAGTAACAAAAAAAGTACCAGTTGTTGTTCTACCTACACTTCAGTACGGTTATTATCCTTCTTTTCTAGAATATCCAGGCTCAATATCCATCAAAGAAGAGACTTTCAGAAACATGATTATAGACATCTGTAAGTCGATGCATGGTTATGGAGTGAGAAAGTTCTATATTATTAACACAGGTATATCTACTCTCAGACCTCTGAAAGCTGCGGCCAATAAACTCCTTGAATCCGAAATAATCCTAAAGTACTTGAATCTTTTTGAAATAGATGAAAAATACGACACGGATTTTATTGAACAAGAAGGAGGAACACACGCAGATGAAGCGGAAACATCAATGATGCTTCATATAGCTCCAGAAGTAGTAGAAATGGAAAAAGCTGTAAAAGACTATGATCCAAGAACTGGAAGAAAGGGATTTACAAGAGATCCCGAAGGAAAAGGGACATACAGTCCAACAGGTATATGGGGTGACACAACTTTAGCAACAAAAGAGAAAGGAAAGATACTAACAGAAGCAATAATTGAAGAGATAGTTAATCAAGTGAAAGAACTAATGCAGCTATAACAATGTCAAGTATTCTTACTTTGCATGAATTACTAACTCCGAAAATATAAAAAATACAGTAAGGATTACCTTTATTAATCTTAAAAGACAATAATACACAATAATGAACAGAAGAGTTGCTAATTTCTATAAGAAGCTGTTGGGATTGTGGAGGATTATCCTTATTAATTCAGCAATCATTACAATAATTATTGTTAAGCTTTTTGCATCATTTCAGACTTTCATTTTTGTTCTTGTACCTCTATTATTTGTTGTGCCTCTTATATTGTTTTTAACAAGTGGAATATTTGCAGATATAAAATTCTTTGTAAAACGATTCGAAAATCTTCCTGAAGATGATAGACCAACTGGTCTAGGGAGCAATGTTGGCATATCTCCACTTTGGACATTTTCAGTAGCTTCAGCTGAAATAGTAAAAGCTCACGAAAAAGCTGCTAAATTGAAAAGAACAAAGAAAAGAACGTATTTTCACAAAATGAAGGGAAGATTAAAGAGATAGTTAATCAAGTGAAAGAACTAATTAAACTATAGTTTGTCAAATATTTTTACTTTTCAGAGGTATAGTGTGCTAGGATACAACGGTATATTGGGGAAACAGTATAAGCAAGTAAAAGGGTGTATAGGGAAATAAAAAACGCAACAAGAAAAAACAGGTTACACATTAGCATAATCAGTTAGTTATTAAGGAAAATAGACTAGATTAAGAAATTAATAAATTAAAAGATCTCTACAATCATATCTTTCATTCTATCATAGTCGAGGGTTACTAATCCCGAGTTTTTTATTTCTTCAAAATCTGCATAAAGAGGAGATGACTTGATTTCATCAGTCAGCTTAATCAAACGTTTTGAAGCAAGATAAGAATCGCCTCGAATCACATACGAGCAGATGAATGAACCGAATGGTTCTAGAATTATCGTATATTCCTGATACTTAACTCTTTCAAGATATCCCTTTGAGGAAAACATCTCCTGACAGAAAGTATTAATCGCTGAAAGAAACCCTCCTATAAGTTATTCGTCTATAACTTTCTCTCCAGTAAAATCTTTTGTATCCTGAGGTGTTATATGATCACTTTCTTTTATTGAATTGTGGGCCTAAGGATAGAATATAAACTATTTAAGGTTTTATGAAAGATGGAAAGGTGTTTTAAAAAACTTTTCAACAAGTAATGTTATTGGATTTTTCAATATTTTTTTATTTCTGTAAGAGTAAAAATAAATAGAGGATTAGTAGGTTCTAAAAGGAATTAACTTTATTTTCAGCTTCTGCTATACCTTCTTTATCATCAATCTCAGTGAAAAGCTCTTTTGCCTCGTTATACAATCTCTTTGCTATTTTTTTCTTCTTTCTACTTTTGTAAATATCACCTACTCTCAAACAACTTCTAGCATCTTCTCTAATGTAGTTTTCACTTCTCTTTTTTTTGTTTTCTTCATATATTTTAGCAGTTTCATTTTTGTCTGAAATTGTTGTATTCTTTTCAATATCTATGTAATAAGTATTTTCTGGACCGAAAGATCTTCGTGATGAAAGAACTTGAAGATAAAAATGTATTAGAGCTAGATAAAAGGTTGTGTTATGTCTAACAAGGAATTTTTCTGCTTCAGTGAAAGTTTTTTTCGATTGATCAAAATGAGTTAACATGAATTGCATTTGTCCAAGTCGAAATAAACCAGTAGAAGCATGAACATATTCATCATTTAATTTTGCAATTCGAACTTTATCTAGAACAATGGAGATTGCTTTTCCTTGATATTCAATTGAATCTTTGTATAAGTAGTCTAAACTATTTACAACATCCATGTATTCTTGTAAATTAAATTTCAAATTTAGTTTCTCTAGTTTCCTCTCTTTTTCTTCAATTTTCTCTCTTTTTTCTATGTCTGTATCTGTTTCTTTTTGGTTTTCTTTTTCTAATCTGTATAAATTCTCTCTTGCATATTTTAGTGATATCACTAAATGCTCTAATCTATGTGGAATTTTCTCTTCTTCACTAATTTTAATACCTTTCTCAAATGCTTCAATTGCTTTGTCTAACTTACCTATGTTTTCATATGATTTACCCAAGAAATCAAGGTTCATAATCAAATCAGGAAACTGTTGTATACTTTCGAGCATTTTAGTACTCTTCTCTAGTTCTTCTACAGCTTTTTCAAAGTTTAAAGTCGCAAAGTAGCATTCACCGATGAAAAGATGTGATTTTGCTATTATCAAAGGATTAAGTTGAGGATCTGCTGTTTCCCCAGCTTTTGAAAGAAAATCTATTGCTTCTTTTTGTCTCTGATCAAGCATATAAGCATGCCCAAGACTGAAATATGTAGAAGAAAGAGAAAGAACATCAAGTCCTTTTATCTTTTCACCATACTCCAGAGCCTTATTTAAGTTATCAATCGCTTCTGAAAGTACCCCTATTTTTGATTGAACTTCACCAAGCGCTTTATGAGCAGAAAAGAGTGAATAATTATCTTTGATTTTTTTTGCTATTTCTAGTGCTTTAGATGCATAATCCTGTGCTTCTTTCAATTGTCTAGATACTATTAGGTAAGGAATCATACTAGAAATTACATCAACTGCTCGTAGATTGTCTTCATGTTCAATATAAACTTTGATTGCTTCATCTAACATCTTAACAGCTAGAGGGAGATTACCCATCTGAACATATTCTTGAGATTTACCTATCAACTCATCTGCATTTTGTTGAGCTTGACTTAAAGTTCCTCTCTTTGAAAGACGAATCTGTGATCTGATCATCATTAGTTGTTTCTGCGCTTCTGTAAACATTTTGACAAAAATCATAAAATGCTTGACATCCAAACCAGTTTTTTTCAAATGCTTAAAAATTTCTGTTTGTTTTGAAGTTTCATCAAGAGCTTCATCCAGCATTTCTTTCCGTAAATATAATCTTCCGAACATACCATGAAGAAGACCTAATTCAAAAGTCAAATCCATTCCCTTGGTAAGTGGTTTTAATTCTTCCAATATTTCTTGAGCTTCTTTTATTTTATTTAAGTGGAGATATAGGTTTACCATATTTGATGAGATAAATAGAAGTTCTTCTAATAATTCCAGTTCTTTGTAAATTTCGTAAGCTTTCTTACAGTTATGAAGAGCTTTAGTAACATTTCTTTGATCTAATGCAGAGGAAGCTAATCTAGTATGCTGTTCTGCTTGTTGAAATTTTGGAGACTCTCTAGGATCCATATTTTCACCTATTTTTATAAATTATAGGAATGATAATAGAAAGAATGCTATTTAAGGTTTTGCGAGTGGATTTCTCTGTATATTTATGCTTGATATATTTATAATAACTTCAACAGTTTTGGGATGTTTTACTACAATATTGGCTGTGAAGCTGATGATTTTAGGGAGAGCACGCTTTACTATGGATATTGAGATTATCTTAGACCACACCAAGCTTAATAGAGAAGATTTTGTAAATTTTCTCGAAAAAAATAATTTCGATGCTTCATTAAGTGATCTAGAAGGCTTGGATGAAAAATCACAGTGTACGTTCTTTTACAGAAAAGGAATGTTCAGAATAGATATTAAAGGCGTTTATTCAGATTTAGAAAAAGAAAGCATTAATATGCCCATTGAAGGAATCTATAATGATATAAAACTGAAAATTGATAATCCAGTAAATATCGTGCTTTTTAAACATAAATTTGGTTCAGAGCAGGATTATGAAGATGCTTTAGCGGTTTTCATTTGGTAATAAAGAAAGAATAGATATAGAATTTTTAAAAGAAAAATCAAAAAGGATGAATATTTCAAGACAACTCGATAGTTTCATAATTCATTTAGATAGCTTTAATTATAGTCATTCTATGAATTCGATTGTCATGTCTAGAAAAACTGGTCAAACATCGGTAAAGACTGTTGACTTGGTTAAAGATTTCATTCTCCCAGGTGGAGATGTTGTTAATGTTTTAACTGGTGCAAAAATAGAAGTAAAACCAGGTGATTTTGTAGCAGTAATGGGTCCTTCTGGTTCGGGGAAATCCACTCTTCTTAATATTCTAGCTACACTAGAACCCTTTTCATCTGGAGATGTATTTATTGGTGGAATTAATCTTAAAGATACTTCTTATAAGGATCAACTAGAGATAAGAAGAACTTATAGCTCACTTGTATTTCAAAGCTTTGCTTTAATACCTTATTTAACAGCCTTAGAAAATGTTAAGCTTCCAATGAAATTAAGGAAAGTTCCTGAAGAAGAAGCTGAACAGAAGGCATTGCATTGCTTAGAATCAGTAGGTTTGTATGGAAGATTGAACCATCTTCCGGAAGAACTAAGTGGGGGAGAGCAACAAAGAGTAGCGATAGCAAGAGCACTCGCTCATGATCCTCAGATTATCTATGCTGATGAACCTACAGGAAATCTTGACACTCATATTGGTAAGGAGATTATTCAGCTCTTCAAATCATTGGCTAAAGAACAAAATATTGCTATTATAATGGTTACTCATGATTCAGAAAGTGCTCAGCAAACTGATCGCATTTACATTCTTCAGAAGGGTAAGGTGTTAATTGAGAAAACCAAATCTATAACAAAAAAGACTGAAAAGAAGGAGGATTTAAAGAAATGAAAATACGTAACATCTTCTCTTTCATTGGTTTTTCTTTCAGATCAATGTACGCTAATAAAAGAAGAAGTATCTCAATAGGCGCAGGGATGGTTCTAGGAGCTGCTATTTTCTCAAGCATCTTCTTCTATGGTTCAATTATTAATTCCATTACAGTTCAAGACATGGTTGAGAATGTTGAATTTGAAGTGACTTTTGAACCATTTGAGGAAAATGTTCAACAAAATCCGAAAGAATTAGCGTCTCTTATTAAACAAGAAGCGGAATTTGATGATTGTATTGTAACTTTTGGGAATGATTATGGTTTTTCTACTGAGTCTGGTTATACCTCATATCATTCATTCTTAACACCTTCATTTAATTTCTCCGAATATTCAGGACTTCCAGTGACTCAACCATATTTTGATCCCATTATAGTCGATGAGGATTCAATTAATACTACAATAGCTGACAGAATAGATGTTGTTGCAGGCGAAACTGATTTACTTGGAGACGGTGTTCTTATATCTGTTAATCAATATAGATCTCTTGGAATACAAATTAATGACACTTTGGCTTTTACATTCGGTTTGAATAGGTCAGTTTACCAAAGTGGTCCTGATCCCCTAGATACAAATCTTGTTCTTTTTGATCTCAATATAACAGTAAGAGGTTTCTTTCAATCTGGATTAATGCTTGGTAATAGAGACTTGATCATAAGCAGCCATAATTTCAATACGAGTATAATTAGCAATTTGACTTACTACAAAATGTTTCGATTACCTGCAAAACTCAACTTAGATGAATTTCCTTTGAATGACATACAAGACCTTAATGAAGCAATATCAATTGTTATTACAAGGATAGAACAGAAGTACCCATTAGAGGGCCATAATTTAATCCGAGGAGCTTTATGGGAATATCAGGGTTTAATTATCTTTATGCAAATAATAGATACAGTTCTTTATATCCCTGCAATTGTATTATCAATAATCCTAATAAATCTGGGTGCTGAATTGGCATTGCAGGAAAGAAAGTTTGAGATTTCAGTTCTTAAAGCTCAAGGTGCATCCCCAAAGCAAATAAGAAGAATGATTTTTTCAGAAGTAATAATTATTGCAGTAATAGGAGAAATATTAGGAATAATTATAGGCATATTTGGTGCTGCAACTGTTTTATCTACATATCGTTTTATGGTAATTGATTTCTCAACACTTACTCAAGCATTAGGGGTATTGAGAATCAAACCATGGAGCGTTATAACTACGGTTATAGTTACGATGGGAATACTATTCATTGCTACAAGAAAGAAAACAAATGCCTTCATTAGACAAGAGGTTGCAGTAGCTAAATCTATTGAAAGAGAGAAAAAAGGTTGGTTTAAGAAAATATATGGTGATGTAATATTCTTCTTCTTGGGACTAATCGGCGTTATATTAACAATTGCATCTGATATAAATCCTGATGTATCATATAGTTTTGTAGTTAATTTACTTCAAAACTTTACGCCTCTATTACTTTGGTATGGTTCAGCTGGAGTAGTTAGTCGATTGTCTACAAAAGTTCCTGAAAAATTAGATAAAATTCTTGTAAAAACCTTCAAAGATGTTGGGAGTTTGCTTAAAGGAAGTCTATCTAGAAGACATCAAAACTTCCCAAGAATGACAGTTCTATTATGTTTATCTGTATCACTTTGTATTTTTACTGCAATCCAAGGTGAAACTAGTGCTATGGAAATTACTAGACATTCTGATGCTTTCATAGGAGGAGACATGAAGGTCGATGTACTTGGAGATTTCCAAGACTTATCACCTTCCAATTTCACAAATTATGAAGATAAAATCGAATCTGTAATTCCAATTCACTTTACGATGTTACGTTTTGGTCCGAGATGGATTAATTGCTATGGTGTTAATATAGAAGAATACGGAAGCGAAGCTCTGTGGCACAAGGATTCAATAGTTGGATATCCAGATTGGAATGAAGGTTTAGAAATACTCAGTGACAATCCTACTCAAAATGTTGGAGTAGGAGTTGCAACAGCAAGATCATTTGAAATTGACGAAGATCCTTCATTTAATTTTACAATCTACAATCAAACAAAGTATACTGCTAATGCTGCTATAGTAATAGATCATGCTCCTGGAATATTGATGAAGTTTGAGGAATTACAGATTTTTGATTTTGGTGAAACTGGAGATTATTTCATAATAGTTGACAAACAATTTATTGATGCCTATGCTCCATTTACAAATACAATAATCAGTGCCATTATAAATTTCAAACCAGGTGTGGATCCTATAGAAGAAAATCTTTCCTTCAAGTTTAACACTGAATTTGAGTGGATAGTAGAAGCTCAATCATATGCTGAAGAAGTGGAAGAAGCAAAAGCAAGACAAGGATTGAACTTTGGTTTTCCAGGATTACTTACAATCAATTTCATCATTGCATTAGTTGGTATAATCATCGGTGTTTCCATTTTCATGTTTATGATAATCAATCAACGTAAAAAAGAATTTGCGATTCTTATATCAGAAGGAGCGTCGAAAACACAGTTAATCAAATTAGTTCTTACAGAAGTTTTATCTATGGCAGTATTTGCTACGCTGTTTGGAACCTTTATAGGGTTCTTACTGGGCTATCAATTCAATGGGTTCTTTGGTGTCTTTAGTATGACAACCTTCAATAGAATGCTAGTATTCCCACCGATACCCCTGATTGCAACTGTTTTAGGTACATTTGGTATTGTGATATTAGCCACATTGATTCCAGCTGTAATCGCTGCTAGAACTAATGTCGTGGAGGAGATGAGAACAGCATAGGTGATAATGATGTATACAACAGAATCAAAAATAAAAATAGAACCTCTTCCAGAAGGATTAACGCTTCAAGCAATTGATGTTTATCATGTTTATGGGTTAGAGCATCAGAATAAAGTAGTAGCTTTAAGAGGAGTAAGCTTCGATATTAAAAAAGGAGAAACTCTTGGAATCATTGGACCATCTGGATCAGGGAAATCTACATTGTTGCTTTCCTTAGGTGGAATGCTTAAACCTACTGCTGGACAGGTAATCTATTCTGATGGAACAGATCTAACAAAATTACCTGAAGAATCACAATTCAAATTTAGACGAAACAATATCGGTTATATATTCCAAGAACAGAATCTCATTCCATATCTTTCAACAGAAAAGAATATTGAAATGCCAATGAGATTGGTCAATCTACCTTTTGCTGAACGTAAGAATCGTGTTAAGGAGTTGATGGAAAGGCTTGGAATATGGCACCGAAGAGCTCACACTCCAAAAAGAATATCTGGGGGAGAGCAGCAGAGAGTAGCAATAGCACGAGCATTAGCTAACAATCCTAAACTAATATTTGCTGATGAACCCACTGGAAACGTAGATTCGGAAACCTCTACTCAAATCCTTGAATTATTTATGGAGTTGAAAAAAGAGATGGAGACTTCATTTTTGCTATGTTCTCATGATCCAGTTGTTGGAGAATTTACGGATAGAACATTGGAAATTAGAGATGGGATATTAATTGGGGAACATTTAGAAGGAATTGATTTCACAGATTTGGACAGTTCAAGATTGTTAGTAATTGATAATCAAAATAGAATAACATTACCAGAAAAAGCTATATCACAATTGAAAGGAACAATACTATATACTTGGGAACTGACGAATAAAGGAATTCTATTAATGCCACTTGGTGCAAAAGAAGAAAAGAAGGAAAGAAAAATCAAGTATTGTACAACATGTGGTGCTGATATACCTCCTGATACCTATTCTTGTCCTAGATGCGGAGCTAAACTAACTAGAATCGTCAGATAATGGTCTAAAACCAACGTTCCCTAAATTTTTTTAATCATTTTATATTGTGCTATATGAAGATTTTTCTAGTTAGACATGGGTGTAGGTAGTATTCAGCAGTGTATTGGGTGAATCTGTCTAAGTAGGTAAAAGAGTGAGTAGGGAAATAAACACACAATAAGACAAAACAGGATAGCTTACACTGTAACTTAATCAGTTACTTCATAAGGAAAATTGTGATTTTTATTTCTTTAACTCCTCCAAGTTCATCTTTGGGAATTCATGATGAGTTTTTGTCTTGTTGTCTTATAAGACATACTTAAGTAAGTATATTTCTTAGAGGTCAACATATAGCACACAGAAGATGCTCTATACTCACTCTAAGCGGATACATCACGTATCCTCCTACCCCGTTCACCTTAC
>BPTO01000134.1 GCA_023705985.1 Candidatus Heimdallarchaeota archaeon
TTGCCAGAGGCTTTCTAACCGTCGTTTGAAGGGTTCCCCTCGCGTGCGTTGAGGGGAGGAAAGGATCGTGAAGACAAAGGTTGTCCTTGTTTTTCAGAGATGTTAAGAGATGCATTGAAGTGAGTATTGACTTTCAGCCCACAGTTCTTACAATAAGCATAATCGTAATTACCTACCTTGCGATCGAGTACTCCTCCACAAACGTTATGGAGCAAACTGGTGTGGAAGGCATTAACTTGCTCTAGGAGAACATCATAACCTAGTTCTGAAGAAGCTAGCCAGACAGCTTTGTCGTAGATGAAAGAGTTATCAGGCATAGTGTAAATAGCTTTAGCTAATGCCCCTTTGGTTCCTGTAGGGTCAATATTCAATTCCTCGATCTTCAATACGCGACTGTGGTGTTTAACTATAACTGAGGCTATAAAGAAAGGTAAAAGACGAAGAATTTCACGCAAAACCCTACTTCTGCGAGTATAAACTCTATTCAATTCCCCAATGAGTTTACAACAACCTCGAGAATCGCGGTTTTTACGCTTCTTAGCTAATCCTCTATTAAGCTCTTTGAGAACTTTATCAGTTAGGTGGGTGTAACGTTCTGCCAGTTTCAACAAATCTTGAGGGAGCTTAACAGGAGTGTTAAATGTAACCATGAACTTTCCCAAGCGGTTAATATCCACACCTAAAGTGGGAGCGTTGCCTGAAGGGATAGTAGACATATACTGGTGTAAGAGTGGAGTTGAGCGGAAACATTCGTGTGTTCCTTCTAGAACTACATCTACACGAGGTTTGTAACTAGGAGCTTCACCACTGCTAACTTGCAAAATTTTGATATTTGCTCCATTACGTAGATATTCCAAGACTTTGGGAGGGAAGAGAACGCGTGCTTTAGCTTTCTTTTTTCCTCGTTGAGGAAAACCTAACTCTGTCCATCCTTGCTTTTTAGCTTTTTCAGTCAATACTTTAGCATTACCTTCACGGATAATAACATACTCATTTTTCATTAACAATTTTATTGGTAGTTTTCCTTTTTTCTTTCTTTTAAATGGTTGAGAGACAACCTTCTCTGGTAGGGTAGAAAGAATTAACTGAGGGACACTCTCCATTAGATGATCAAAGAGTGCGAAAACGACTATCAACCTTACAGCTGAGAAGAGTTTTCGGTTTTTCTTATCTATAGATTCGGTTATCTGTTGAGCGAGCTTTTTGAGACTTTTCCAACGAGATTTTTGGGGTATATTAATCCACGAAGTAACAAAAGATGCTACTTGCTGTTTCTCTTGTACTAATAGTTTCAATTTAGCTAAAAAGGATTGTTGGTTAGTGGAAAGGTTGGGAATTGACAAAAACTCGTGCATTTTACTTTTATACGCGTCTTCCACAGCTAAAACAACTTCGTTATGTGTTATTGTTGGTAGTATATGATTAAATTTTATCTTGGAATTTTGACACTTTTTCGCGAACTTTCTGTTCCAGTAGGAGTCTGTTTGTAACCTTGTGCTAGTCAGAAGGTTAATAACGAACCTTCTTCCCACTTTCCAATACTTCTGGAAACTGTATTCAGTATAAGGTGATCGTCCGAATATTACCCATTCTAGTAACTGTTGAGGGTTTTTCTGCCAGAAGTTAAATATTCCTTGTATTTTCTTCTCTTTGTCCACTTTTCCTTGAATAGCTATGTGTAACCAGTGGAAAGCGCTTTCAGCTATATTCGGATTTTTACCTACTTCTTTACCCAATTTTCTTGTAAAGAATTTCTCTTTAGGGTTGGAACGATAGAGTTCCAAAGCTTTTGCAACTGTTGAGGGAGTTAGGAGCATTTTTTGCTCTTTTTCAAGTCTTTTAATTCGCTGGTTGATCTCTACTCTTTTGTTCTTACTCAAGTGTTCAAACGCCAACTGGTAACTTCTCATCACCTTCGTATGAAGGAGAGAGGGGTGTATTTTTGTTGTTGACTGTACTTGAGTAGACATCATTTATTCACTCAGTAATGTTATGTTTAAATTAATATATAAACTACGTAAAAAACAGCTATTTTCCTTCTTTGTTATTTTCCTCTCCATTGTCTATGTAATCTCCCTGCAAATGAAGTGACTAAAGCTATCATGTCTTCCACCAATTTCCCTTCAGTTGATTGGTTTGATAGCTGATGTATAGCTACAAATTTAGTGTTTTGTTATGCTTTCATAATATGAGAAATGCTAATAACAAATATGTTTGATTAATTCTTTGAACTGTCGTATATCATCAAAAAAATCATGGAAGAGTGTTCTGGTAGCTTTATCTATATACAGTCGGTATTTAAGTAATTTTTCATCTAACGACCAAAAACTCTTATCAAGTGCAGAGAGAGCTTCTAGTAATTTAATGTTGTTCTGTCCTTGTAAAGAATTATTCACATTTTCAATTTCCTCAATAATAGTATTAAGATGAGTGACAATATAAGAGGAAAGCATAGGGTCATTTTTAATTAAATGAGTAACGATGTCGTTTGCCGTACTAATAAGTTGTTCTTGATACACTTGAACGAAATCGCGATAAAATGTTACAGTATCAGCATCAAATGTTTGAAGCTTATAAGGTACTTCAGTTAAAATTTCAACAAACATATCAAAGTTATTCAACATATAAGATGAATCAATATTTAATGTCACTATTTAACCTTCGGATATTTCCTACCTTAGAATCTATGAACGTTTAGCTTTAAAGGTTAGTATGCCTATCGTAGTACAAAAAAACAATTTAGTAGTACATTATATATTAGAATGATCGCGAGAGTTCTTTACTTATATCCGTGAGTATATCTTCAGTAAAATAACTTAAAATGAATTCTGCATGTTCGCGTATGGTAAATTCTGCGACACCTGTAGCCCTTGCAACCATTTTTTGGGTTAAAGCTGAAGAACTGTTAAAAAGAGGTTTACAAAGATTTTTATCTATTACGTACGCTGTAGCAGCTGCAAAACAGAGTGGATTCTTACCACCCCGTTGTGGAAAGGTTATTCTAGCAAGTAGCTTAAGTGATGCAAGGAAAAGAATTTTTTCATAAACAAAGATATCTAAACGATATTTTCTTTGAATTCGCTCATTTATTGGGGGATGAGAACAAATTTCAGATCACACCCGTGCGAGATAATCTTCACTTCTACGAATACAAATTGTAGGTGATTTAACATCAAGTTTTATCATTAATTTGGAGAGATTAGTTCCTAAAACTCTATGTCCCAATCCTCTGTTCGTTCCTCTGGTACAACTATGCATTTCTTGCTCAGGAGGTGCACTAGCAGCTAGGGAGTTGATGGATATGCTTTATTTTATTTATCACCTCTTCCAGATTAGGTCTCTTATTTGGATCTTGATCTAGAAGTTCTTTTGATATATCTAATAGATACATCATCTCTTCATTATTTTCTGTAACATCAATTTCGTATTCTATTCCATTTCCGTTATGTTTATGGATTATCAAATGTACAAAATATTCTGAGTCATAAATCTCCTTATCCATAATTAGATAATAAAGTATAGCTCCAATAGAATAATAATCTATTTCTTTTCGATTGCTATATTCTCCTAGAAGAAAATTGGGATCTGCATATCTTATTGTTCCAACAAATTGATTAGAACCGGTAATTGATTTTGAATCATTTATACTCTTTATTACTCCATAATCAAGCAGTACAAGGAGTTCATCTTTCATTATCATTATATTAGCAGGTTTAATATCTCTGTGTATAATACTGTTTTCATGTAAAAAGACAACAACATTGAGGAGTTGTAATATTATTTTTTTAATTTCATCATATGTTAAATTATTATTGTGGTCTTTCCATTTTGATAAATTTTCACCTTCTATATATTCCATAAGTAAACAGATCCGACTTATTCTATCTTTATTATATCTACCTAAATAATAAAACTTCAACATATTGGGATGGTTAAGTTTTCTACCAACATTTAATTCTCTCATAATTCTTTTCTCTTGATTATTATATCTTAGTATTTCTGGTTTATAGATTTTTACTGCAATAAATGTTGCTAGTTCCAATTCATAAAGCTTTTTTTTGACTTTTGCTATATATACTTCTCCAGCTTTTCCTTCACTTAATTTTGAACCTAACGAAATATATCTGTTTAAAGGTTCTTCAATTATTCCTGTGTTTCTAATCTTTTCACATAAAGATAACTTCGTACGTAACTTATCTACTTCCCTTTTTGTTGGGAAACGGAAAGGGTATGTTGGAAATAGTTCCTCCAATGGATTACCCCTAAGATTGAGAGATCTCAAGAAAGGAAAGGTTTCTAAGTGTTTTATGGAAAACCAGTTTAATTTATTACAAGATAGATTTAGGTTTTTTAGGTTTTGAAGTCCATTAAAAACTTCTTTAGGGAGGTTTGAAATTCCACAATTGGATAGGTACAAAGATCGTAGATTTTCTAAATAGTGAAAATTATCTTTTTGTAATCTTAACGAATTATTTGAAGATAAGTTTAGATGCTTTAAGTTATAAAGACTTCTAAATGATTCAGGTTCAAGGTGAGTTATATTTGTTGAGAGCATGTGTAAATCTTCAAGATATTCCAAAGAATCAAAAACCTTTGGGGATAATTTACGGATTGGTAGTTCACATAAATCAAGTTGGTAAAGTCTTCTTAAACCCGCAAAACAACTTGTTGGTATCTCTTTTAAGGAATTTTGGCTTAATAACAATACTTTCAACCACCTAAATCCAGAAAATGTTTTTTCAGGCAATTTACTTATATTACAATTTCCCAAATCAATACTTTTTATACGTCCCCAGCGCGTATTACTAGTAATATAAAATGACCATCTCTTTGTCACAGTAGACCATAATTTATCAAAATTTAGATTATTTAACAATGCTATTTTGTCAATAAGTAATCTGAACTCTTCTATATCACTCATAATCAATCAAATCAAAAATCTACTGACAAGTTTATTAATAATCCTTTTTTTAAATATTTCTCGTCAGATATATAATATCAAAGATATGATACCTAAAATGAGGATGTTCAATAACTCATACAATATAAAGTGAGGATTTATGTTTGTAAGATAATGCGTTTACTATTGAGGATAATAAACTTATTATCCCAGATTCTATTAAACACTCTGACGAACCCTCCATTCAGGAACAAATCGATAAACTTCTTAATTCTTTTCGTTCTTTGGAAGAATCTCATAAAGGTAAGAAACTTTAATCTTGTTTATATGATTTGATTATCAGTTATTCCTATTCTTAGTTAAGAAAAAGCTCATTTCTTTTATTATGATCTCTCCTATCCTGCATTCTTATTACCCTTTTCTTTTTATGGTAGCATAGGATCTGGATCATTGACACACTCTATTATTTGCAAATACTTGAAATCATGATGGGTTTTTAAAGATTTAAAAGATATTTAGAGAGAAAAAAAGGGAAATCAGTAGTATATGTAGGATTTTAAAGCTCTTGACTAGATTTTTCTCTTTTAAGATTTTAAAGTGATAAATATTCCATTCTAACGTTTCGATTTCCCTATACAATAATGACAATTATCAAAACCCATATTTTGAATAGATCTTAAGGAATCAGTTTCAAAGAAAACAGCATGGCTAGCATCAATTATTTCAGTTATCTGACAATTATTTGTCAGCTTATCCAGATCATGAACTTCCATTTGGTTTATGTTACCTAAGTATTGTAGGCCGGTTGGTATTCGAATTGTAAATTCGGGATCTTCCAATAATTCAAGTATTTCTGAAGGTTTCTTACCAACAACTTCTTTTGTTAGCTGTATAATTTGTTTGAAGAACATTATTTCTCTTTGCAATAATTCATTGTATGTAGCTGTATATAATTTTTCCAAATCATTTATGTGATTTTTGTGCAATTTTAGATCAGGATCTGTTGGGTCTACAAATGTTTTTCGAGCTGTAGGAAGTAAGTGTTTAACGATTCGTTCTGCAATTTCCTTATTCTTTGAAGTTAGAGCTTCTATTACCTGAGCAATTCTTTCTTCGATTGTTCTGTATAGTAATATAACTCGTTGTCCACCTACTGACGCTCTAAGAATTTCATCCCTAAACTGCCCTGCAACAAATCTATCAAGTGTAAGATCTTGGTTAATTAGTGACGAAATTGCTGCAGTTCCAGCACAATCATCAGGAGCACCAGCTCCTCCTCGAACAACAATGGATCCACTGTCTCCAGGATCTGACATGTCTCCAGTTATAATCTGATCACTAAAAGTAGCTACTCCAGCTGTACCATAGCCAATATTAACAGTTGCACCAATGTTGGTTATAGTGCCTGTAGTTCCTCCTGTAGTTCTTCCAGTTTTTTGAACAGTCATATCAATAGAACCATTGATCGTTGAACCAGATGGTAAAGAAATGTTAAGTTCTTTGAGAGCCCTAATAATTGGATTCATTATTGTTTTCGTTGATGATCCTGCAAAAAGTAGACCAACAGCTGGATTCTCTTTTGATGGAGCAGGTATATTGTCATGAGGATTATTAAGAATATCTGCAGGATTGTTTACACTACAGATAGCTGCATCAACGTAATTAATACCTCCACTAAAATTAATATCCTTGAATCTAAGTAATTTTCCAATAGTGTCTTTGGCAATAGTTCCACCATCATGAGAACCAGGTTGAAGGATTGCATCACCTTTCTTAGCATTGTTACAATCTGCTAAGACATGGTTGTTTGATAATATTACTTCATTGCTTGTTAAGTTATCTGTGACAATAGCTCCAAATGTTCCTGCAGATATGTTGTAATGGCCGATGCTTACACCAGGTCTTGCAGGACGTTCACGAAAAATATTTACGTCAAGGGCATAAAAGGGACCAGTTTCTATAACATCACTTAAGACTTCGGAACCGTTTTCCTCAAGTGATTGAGGAAGAAGGTACTCCTTAGGAAGATACTTTTTTTCCACTTTTTTAGCAACAAAAAATGTTAAGCATGGTTTAGCTGTTTGTTTGAATTTTTGTATTTTTCTACCAACAGCAAGACCAACAACATTTGGGACTTCAAGAAATTCCTTAAAACGTGCTTTAATAATTTTGTCTGTAATAACGTCAAATTTACTTAATGAATTTTTATTCATACTCAAATCCTCCTTAACATTTAAAGTGATTACAAACTCAGTTAGTATGTATCAATTAAATGTTATATAATTAAAGTATCAATTAATTATAAGTTTTTTTATTCAATACTTTATGTTTTAAAATTTAATTTAATCAAATTCTTAACCTTTAAAAAGAACAAAAAACTGAACCAAACAGTGAAGAAAGTCCTAATATTCATGCTTCATGTGGAGCATATCGAATTAGATAATCTATACTTAAAGGAAATGATTGAGAATTTCTATTGATGAGCTTTGGAAACTACAAACTGTTAGAATGCTCTACTAGTCTAAAGCTTCAAAAGGTTCTGTTCTGATTACATAAACAGGGATTCTTTCAATTTCTTTAGGTATTGTAGTGTGATCTGCATTTGTGTCTAAATACACTACGAAGCAAGGAGTTGGATCTCCTCCATAGTTACTTCCCTTTCCAACACCAATACAATGAACTCCAGGGATTTTCATGATATATTCTTTATTTTTCTCAAGTATTTGTTTTGCTTCTTCATAATTTTCAGTCATGGTTTTAGATCACCTATTTTATCGATAATACTTTGAAGAAGAATATGAGCTTCGTTATTTGGGAATTTGGATAGCTTTTCCATTGCTTCATTAAAATACTTTTGATAATATTCTTTTGTACTCTTAATTGCTCCACATTCTTCAAGAGTTTTTTGAACTTTAGTGAAATCGCTTAATTTCCTCTGATTCTTTATAAGGTTTTGTTCTACAAGAGATTGATAACCAAGAATGTATGGTAACGTAAGATTGTCAGTAAAATAATCCTTTCCTATATCTTTTCCCAAAGCTTCTTCATTTGATATAAGATCTAAGAGATCATCTCTTATTTGAAAAGCCATTCCAAGAGATTCACCAAATTTCCAGTATTCAAGAGCTTTAATACGTTTTTGACCAGCATGCAGAGCTCCTAATTCACACGCTGCAGCGAATAAAATTGCAGTTTTGTTTCGGATATATTTCAAATATTCATCAACACTGGGCTTCGTATTTGGTTCTTTGGATTGAATTAATTGTTGTAGCATTTCACCTTTAGCAATGTTGCTTGCAGTAACAATGAACTTCAAAATAAAAAATGCGTTAGAAATATGATATATAGTATTAATTATCAGTTCCACGGATTTACAGAATAAGATATCACCTATAACTAAAGCAGTTGCTTTTCCATGTTTGGTATGAATAGTAGCTTTCCCGCGACGAGTACTAGCACTGTCCAGAATATCATCATGAATCAATGAAGCTTCGTGTAATAATTCCAATGCAACAGCCGTATTAATTAGTCGTGTTTTAGCAGAATGAGTTTCTGGAACCGAAGGATGACACATTAAAAATGAGATTATGAATAATCGAGGTCTAAGCTGTTTCCCTTCAGGGAAATCAATGTGAGATAAATCCATTTCATTTTTAACATCTTGTATTTTTTGTTGAACTTGATTAAAAAGAGTAGAAAAAGTTATTTCTAGCGTCATATTATCCACCTCCTCAGCTAATATTCCAATCAACTAAGCTATCTGATTTTACTAATACAATACCAAAATAACATAAAAGGATTGTCAATTGATACAGATAGCTAATCTATCAGGTTTATCTTCAACAATTATGTTATGCACAAAAATCAATAATATACTAGAAACTAATAGCTCTGAATTTTCCTTGAACTACTTTGATTGTTTAGAGGATTAGAACTAAAAGGAATCAAAACTATATAAAAAATAAACCTTGCATGAAGTTCTTTTTTAGAGATTCCAAACTTTACAAAATTCTCTTTTTACTTAAGTTAAACAAGAATTCCAATTTAGAATGGAAAATAAGAAGACATATCTTAGACATTTCGATAAATCCCTTCACATTACAGAACAATTTATGGAGTAACACGAATAAATATCAGAGTGTATTTTAAAAATGAGAGTGTTCCTGAAAACATTGTACATGGTAATGTGTTGACAACTTTTGTACGCTCAACCCCTCTGGAGATGACTAAGAGGTTGTGGGGCATGCTTCAAATATCAGTCTTACAATAGTATTATTTTAAACCTTATTTGCAATACTGCCGACCTACTAAAAACCAAATATTCCGACTAAAATGTTTACATGGTGAGAATGTTGCCATTAGGAGATATGGAAGAAAAAGTGGGACGCTTTTTGCGTAAATATGGTAAAGTTACTCAACTGTTAAATGAAGTGGACGCTATTCCCCCATTTATTGTAGAAGATAACAGACAAAAATTTGCTGTTTTTGTTTTTGATTGGAAAAAAAGTGCTGGAACAAACACTATTATTAGAATGGAACATAGAGCAGAGAGGATGAAATGTGATGGTGTAATTATCATCGCAAATAGATTCAGTCTAAATGCTCTAGAACAAGTTAATTATCTAAACAAAAGAAGGAATAAAAAGACAATCTTATTTAAAAGAGAAGAAATGGAATTAATATTAGATGCGTATTAAGAAAAACTCTATGATACATTATACAGACTTGATATTGCCTTAAAACATTGGGGTTTAATAGCTGTTCAGAGAAGCATCAGAAGTAGTTGTTATCATGAGATGTTTTTGTAATATTGTACCAGTACTTGAACATGAACTTTTCTTACCACCTCACCTCCTCTAGAGCG
>BPTO01000135.1 GCA_023705985.1 Candidatus Heimdallarchaeota archaeon
GTTCTTGTAAAACAATATTCCAAAAATAAGAAATACGCTATTTTTGCAGCTTTGATTGTTACAGTTTCACCTTTTCTCATCTTTACATCTTTTAGGTCATTAACGAATATATTCCTAGTACCTTGGATTTTTTTTATTATAGCAAGTTTCTGGAAAACACAAGAACTATTAGCAAATAACTTCAACAAAAATAGTGAATATGGTTTCAAAATCTTATTTTTAAAATTCAAGGATAAAAAAACATTCAAAGCTTATATCAAAATCACATTATTGAGCACTTTACTTGGTTTAATGATTTATATTCGACTTGATATTATAATAAGTATAATAGCTATTATGCTTTTAAAATTCCCTTATAGAAAGAAATTTGCAACAATTGCAACAGGAATAGGATTGTTCTCTGCAACAATAATAGGTGGTTTAGTAGACCTCGTATTTTACGGAAAATTCCTCGTATCACCTATTAATTGGATAAATTTCAATTTCATAGAAGGTAATGCTTCAAAAATGTTTGGAGAACAACCATTTAGCTATTACTTTCAGCTTCTAGCAAGTTATGATTTTGTTCTGTTGTTAATTTCTTTATGTTTACTTACACTATCGATTATTTGTGCATATGCTATTTCAAATCATAAAAGAAGTGAAATCAAAAAATATCATTTAGTGAGGGTATTAGGTGGCTTTATGCTATCAACGTTTTTTATAATTCTAATTTTTTCTTTTGCAAAACATAAGGAATTCCGCTTTATCTACTTCGGCTTTATCTATTTACATATCAGTTTCGCTCTTGCAGTAATTATCATTGTTGAAAGAGCAATTCCAAGCATAAGTAATATAAGTTATAAAATCTGTAATAAGTTAAAGTTTTTGAAAACTCATCTAAATCCTAACAGAATCAAGGTTTTTTATGTATCACTATTAGTTATTGGTCTTTGTTCTGGTTCAGTTCTCGTATCAATTCAAGCAACAGAAAGTTTGGATTGGATGGTAGCAGATGAGATAGCTCGTGGATTAGCTTATGTTGGTCAATTAGAAGACGCAACAGGTGTAATAGTAGTAATTCGCTGGTACAATGGTGATATGTATACCTATCTTCACAAAAATATTCCACTTAAAGAATTTAAAGACCTAGGAGTTTATTCGGAGATGGAAGAACTGGTTATGTTTTTGGAGGAAAATAATCAAACCTACAATTATATCATACTCCCTTCATATCAAATAGAAGCGACACCAACGGTTGTGGAAATACTAAGTCTATATGGGTATAAAACAGTACATAAAATAGAAAATAGATGTCAAATTTACAGTAATTAAACTTCTGATCTCTACCAGCAAGATTCTAAAGCAGAACACCATTAACAAGCGGAAAAGATGTAAAAATAACTTGGAATAGTCTTCACACAAATTTTAATCAGTAAATACTTCACTTATTTCTGATATCCATTCAGCAGATTGGTGCTTAAAGTAAGTCTCATAAAGTTCAGAATAAAGTCCTTTCTTCTTCATCAAGTTTTCATGGTTTCCCTCTTCAACAATCTTTCCTTGATCCATAACAATAATACGATCAGAATTTTTGATTGTTGTTAGACGATGTGCAATAACAATAGAAGTTCTGTCAGTAAGCAGCTTATCTAGTGCTTCTTGTATTTTCCATTCTGTATAGGCATCAACAGCTGCTGTCGCTTCATCTAGAATAAGTATTTTAGGATTAGATAGAAGTGTTCTAGCAAAAGAGATCATCTGTCGCTGACCAGCTGAGAGACCTTTACCTCGCTCTCCTAATTCAGTTTCTAGACCGTCGGGTAATGCGTCAATGAATTCTTGAGCTGATACTATATTGATAACTTCTTCTACTTCCTTTATGGTTGCTGTAGGATTACCATAGCGGATATTGTCCAGTACAGTTCCACTGAATAGAAAAACATCTTGACTAACTAACCCAATTTGAGATCTAAGAGTTTGTAAATCGTAATCACGGATATCAATACCATCAATTTTTATTGAGCCTTTGTAAATATCGTAAAACCTCATTAACAAGGAAGCGATCGTTGTTTTTCCTGCACCTGTATGTCCAACGATAGCTATTGATTCTGCAGTTTTAACCTCAATGTTAATATCTTTCAAAACGGGTGTTTTTGGCACATATTGGTGATAAACATTTTCAAATTCAACATGCCCTTTTATCTCTTTAAATGTTGGATCGGTAGGATTTGTGATTTCTTTTTCAGCATCTATAATGCTGAATATTCGCTCCATAGCTGCAAAACCACTTTGAATTACTGAAAATTGTGATGCTACACGTACTAGAGGATATAGAAAACGATTTAGTAAAAGGAGGAACAAAAGTATTGTGGATGGAGTTGCAAGAGTGCCAAAAATTAAAGAACTTCCATAGAGAGTGATACCAAAAACTCCTATAACACTTATTCCATCCATCAAAGGATATATACCCATGACCGCAAAAGCTCTTTTCTTAGCATAAAAGAAGGTAGCGTTATTAATTACTTCAAACTCTTCTTTAGATTTCCTTTCTCTGCCAAAAGCTTTAGCAACTGATATTCCTGAAACACTTTCTTGGAAAGAAGCGTTCACATCTCCTATAGCTGCTCTCCAATCTCCAGTTGTCAATCTAGTTATTCTTCTGAAAATAAATGCAACTAGAAAAACAAATGGTGCCATTCCAAGTGTTATGAAAGTTAGACGCCAATTAACAATAAACATCCAAATAATAACTGTTGCTAAAATCATGAAATTAGAAAGGAATTGAGCTACTATATTGAGCATATCTGCTAATTCTTGAGAATCATTAGTCACTCTACTCATTATTTTTCCTGTTGATTGAGTATCAAAGAACATCAAATCGTGCTCTTGGAGACTGATATAGGTTTCAATTTGAATCTGCTTGATAACCTTTTGAGTAACTATTGTTACTAAAATCCCTAAAACAACTTGAATTACCCACAACAATAATGATAGAAGAACATAGCCGAGAGCATAGGGTAGAACTGCTATCCAGGCTGCATCAGCTTCTAAAGCATCAAAAGCATTTTGAACCATGGTCGGGGGGAATATAGTTACAACAGCTGAAGCTATGATACCGACAACTATACCTACTAGCATTAGAAAATATGGTCCTAGATATTTGAAGAATCTGCGTAAAAGCACAATATCTGAATACTTCCTGTCATATGATTCTGTTGTACCCGTAGTTCGTCTCATCATTTTAGACATCCTCCCTAATTTGTATTGATGGGAGCTCAGAAAATCGTTCAAATAGCCTCCTATAATCAACGCTTCGGAGTATAAGTTCGTTATGTGCACCAGAGTCTATAAGTTGACCATTGCGTAAAATCATAATGAGATTAGCATTCTTTATAGTGGCTAATCTGTGAGTAATAATGAAAGTTGTTCGATTTTTCAAAACATTAGCTATTGCAGTTTGGATTCTTCTTTCAGTTTCTGCATCAATAGCACTACTTGCATCATCTAAAATTAATAATGAGGGATCAATTAAAAGCGCTCTTGCTATAGCTATTCGTTGTTTTTGCCCGCCTGATAATGTTACTCCTCTTTCTCCTACAATAGTATCATAGCCTTGATCAAAACTCATTATAAAATCATGAGCTTGAGCTAATTTTGAGAAATTCTCTATTTCTTCTAGAGTAGCATCAGGTTTACCATAAGCGATATTATCTTTAATCGATTTACTAAACAAAAACACTTCTTGTTCAATTACCCCAATGTGTTCTCTAAGGTTAGATAAACACATATCGCGAATATTAATTCCATTGATGTGAATTGCTCCTCCCGTTGGATCATAGAGTCGCATTAGAAGTTTCATTAGAGTTGATTTTCCTGACCCAGGATTACCAATTATTGCAATAGTTGACCCTCCTTTAATTTCTAGATTGATTCTATCTAAAGCCTTCTTTCTACTACTTCCCCTATTATAAGAGAAGGATACATTATCAAACAAAATCGGTCCTTGACTCCCGGTCCAATCTGTTGGTGAGGTTGGTTCAGGAACATATTCTTCTCTTTCTTTCATATCATAGATTCTCCTTGCAGCTGCCGACCCAATTTGAAATTGTGTAATAGTCCAACCTAGCTGCCACGTAGGCATCATCAAGGTCATTGTTAAGAAAACATAAGTTATCAGCTCATCTAATGCTAAATTACCAGCTGTTACCTCAAATGATCCCCATAAGAAGCTAAGAGCTATGATTAGAACTGTTATCGCAACAGCATAATATTTTGCACTAATGATTCCTCTTTTAGTATTTATATCTCTTAATTTATCCGTTACAATATCAAATTCTTTTATCTCTTCCTCTTCTTTCACAAATGTCCGAATAACTCTAATCCCAGTTATGCTTTCTTGTAACCGAGAATTCAAAAGACTGGTTTGTTCCATCTGAGCTTTCGAAATAGGGCGCAATTTTCTGTTATAGTGATAAATGGTTATAACATAAAAAGGTAAAGCAACTGCTAAAAGTAATGTTATTTTTGGACTTATCCAGATCATTAAGGAAACTGAAAAAAGCACAATTAAAGATGCTTCAAACAAGAATTTTATTCCAGGAGAAATAAAAATATTCATCTGTCGAGTGTCATATGTCGCTCTTGTCATCACATCTCCTATTCGAACTCTATCATGAAATTCTTGGCTTTTTTCAAGCATATCATTATAAAATTCTTCAGTTACATTCTTTGTTACTTTATGAGCCAACACTTCATTAATGTAACTTTGTGTAAAATCTGCTCCTGCTCGAATTACTCCTGCAAGCGCGATATATAATGATGTGATTAAAATTGCTCCAAACGATCTGTTTACTTTGACTAGTTCCTCAAAAATGTCTCCAATTAGTAAAGGAGTAATAGAAACAGTTCCTATGAAAATAACGAGAAACGTAAAAAATACTACAGTTAGAAGTTTCTCTTTGAATAAATGTTTTAGAAACCAGATTTTATAACCAATTTTTTTACTCTCACTTATTTCGGTCAACAGATAGTTTATGCAAGCGGATAATTGCTATAAGTTTTATTACTCTTGAAAAATCTGCTGAATTTAACTTATCAGTTGTTTGATCCCATCCAATGATAGACTGTGCATGATTTGGATGAAGCCTTACATATTTTCGAAATACTGCATCTTTTTCAGTTAATTCTTCAATTACTTCTGGAATAACGCTAAATTTACGCTAACCTATTTGAACTTTAACCTTTTTTGGACTAGCTAGCATGTTTTTTACACAATCTGAATTCATCCCTCCACCAGCATAGAGATGAAGAATATTATCCATTCGAACGTATCTAACAGGGAATATTCTTTTTTTACCTGTTCTCCTACCAATAGTAAAAAGGAGAAGAAAGTTTTTGGAAAAACCAACTAAAGGGAGCAATCCTAGCTTATAAAATGGAATAACGAAATACTTGTTTAGTCGCTTCCAAAGTATGAACTTCTTTTTCAGCAAGTTTTGATCAATTGATAAGTATAACGCAACAAAAGATTTGGGTCTGGGAAAATCGTTCTTGGGAAGTGTATTCAAAATGCTTTCGTAAAAGAGTGATTCGGGATAATTTTAAAACTTTTGGAGAGTATTAAGGAAATTGAACTCTTTTGAAAAAACACATTTTTTAGCGTGTGACAGCGAAAAAGAAGTCGCGATAATCTTACCACGTGAAATTTTTAATTGTGTGGTAAGATTTCTTTCCTGTGTTCTCCGCGCGAACTACCCTTTTTATCCATAAACAAGAAGAATTGTTTCTTATTAATAGTTTGAAAATAGAGGTAGTATACTATGATTTGTAATTTCTCCTCAAAATGCGATATTATCTGGAAAAAGTTCTATTTAGATTTATAGGAACAGTAATTACAAAATTTACAACTAGAAGCACGAAAAATGTTATATATTGAAATAATAGTTGTTATTTATTCAACAAAAATAAGATGTACCCAAATAAGGATGTTTTAGATTGAATCAAGATAATTCCGATGCTATGAATATACATGATTCTTTTATAGAAAACTCTCCATTAGGTATAGCAACAGCTAATCTGGAATGTAAGTTTCTTTCGGCAAACCATGCCTATTTAGAAATGATCGGTTACACGATGGAAGAACTAAAAGAACTTACATTTTTAGATATTACTCATCCTGATGATAGAACGAAGAATATTGAGGATGCTAAAAAAATAGCGAAAGGAGATAGATCAATCACACAATTCGAGAAAAGATATATTAGAAAAGATGGACAAACCATCAACGTTAAGGTTACAACATGGTTACTCAAAGACAAAGACGGCAATCCTACTACTCATGTTAGTGCTTTTGAAGATATTACTGAAAAAAAAGCAATGGAGGAGAAAATGCAATCAAGCGAAAAAACTCTTCATTCTTTTATAGAATACTCTCCATTAGGTATAGCAACAACTAATTTAGAAGGTGAATTTGTTTCAGCAAACCAGGCTTATACAGAAATGATAGGTTACACTATGGACGAACTAAAAGAACTTACATATTTAGATATCACTCATCCAGATGATAGAGACCAAAATATCGAGCATCTTCAAAAGATAGTGAATGGAGATACATCTCTCAATATATTCGAGAAAAAATATATTAGAAAAGATGGACAAATAATCAATGTTAAGGTTAGGACTTGGTTAATCAAAGACAAAGATGGCAATCCTACTACTCATGTTGGTGCTTTTGAAGATATTACTGAAAGGAAAATATTTGAAGATAAGCTCCAAAAAACTGATCAAGAGCTCAGATTATATCTAGACATTTTGACTCATGATGTTAGAAATTATCAAGCATCTGTGATTGGCTACCTAGACATTGCTTTAATATCTAAGAATCCTTTAGAAGCAGAAAATTACATCAAAAAAGCCCAAGCTAATGTTTCTAATACTGAAAATATCTTACAAAACGCTTCAATTGTTATGATGTTAAAGGAACCATCAGTCGATTCTCTTAAACCTTCAAAACTACTTAAAATCGTTGAAGAAGCAAAAGAATACATTATTGATCAATTCCCGCATAAGACCATCGATATTGATATTGAGAAGATTGATAAGGATACTTCAATAATTGCTGATTATCTCTGTAAACAACTCTTTGTGAATCTTTTTTCGAATGCAGTAAAATTCACAGCTCAAGAAAATGTAAAAATAGCAGTCTACCTAGAAAAAAGTACTAAAGGAAAATGTGCGGTTGTTATCGCTGATAGCGCAAGAGGGGTTCCAAAAGAGGAAAGGGAAAAAATATTTGAGAGATTCAGTGAATTCAGAAAAAAAGGGGAAGGATCAGGATTAGGATTATACATAGTTCAGACATTAATCCAACGCTATAAAGGTAGAATAAGTGTAGAGAGTAGAGTCAAAGAAGATTATACTAAAGGATCGAAATTCATAGTAGAGTTTAATACAAGTTAAACGAAATGTTTCAAGATTCTTTTAAACTTTTATTAATAATAAATTCTCACATTGAAATCAAAAAGAGAGTAAAAAAGAAATAAAAAAGATTCAATGTAGAACTATTTCATAATATTGTTAATTCCATCATAATTGGTTGCTTTGGAGCGATATAAAAACTCTGCTTGGAAACCTTCATGAGGCGCTGCTATATCCATTAAAAAGGTCTGATTATTCACAAAAACCTTCTTGATTGATGGATCTTGTAAGAGTTTCTTGGCTTTAGAAGGATCGTCTGTTAGTAATCCTAATGAAAGAGTATTTTCTACTAGCTCTTCTGCATAGTAATTATCTGGTCTTGTAATTGTTCCAAATGAAAATGGGTACTCGTCAGTTCTCATAGAATGTTCTTCATCAAGTTCGAGTAGCGTGGGCATAAGATAAGCTAAATCATTTTCAACATGTAAGAAATCTTCTTTTCCACGATATTTAGCTGTTAAATCATGGATATTTCCTGTCATTCTGCTTTTGATAAACCTGTGTAACCCTTTAGAAGCTGAAATGCTCATAGCAGGTATTTGTGCTCTAGGATCCATTGGATCAAGAACGTCTACTGAAGCCATTCTTTCAGCTAGTTTTTCTTTAAAGTCATCATAACCTTCTTTAGAGTTGTAAACTATGCCTGAAGCATTTATGCATCCGCGTCCACCATCTAAAGTTATACTTTGATGGGAAATGTCAACCGAGAGGTCTGTAAGAGTAGGTGAAAGGTTTTCTATGTCAATCAATATTTTACTTCTCCCTGGACCATAAGTTTTAACTTTAGAGTTGTTCTCGTAAGCTTTCAAAACCCACTCAGATCCAAAGATGATACCTAAGTCTGAATTTCGAACAATTGTATCCACTATACTTCTATCTGTAACAAAATGGAATAATGCTTCACTTGGAAGTCCTGCTTCCCATAGAGCTTTGCAAAGTCTAAAAGCTGAGAAGGGTTCAGATGAAGAGGATCGTAAAATTGTTGGCATTTTGAATAAAGGCATAAGAGCTCCCAACATTGAAACCGCAGGATGATTTCCAGGAAGTGCAACACCAACATTCCTTCCTCTGGGACTCCAAGCAAATCTTGTAGTTCCTCTAATTCCTACAAAATCGTCATAAATGTCTAGATGACCTGTGGGACTGTTAGCTTTTAGAAGTCTCTGTAATTGTCTTTTTTTGAAAATTGCTGGAATTGCACCTAGAGCACCTTGCACGTACTGAATAGGCATTCCTGTACTGAGGGTAATAAGTTCAGCCCATTCATCAATCGATGTAGAAATTCCACCAATGAGCATATCAGAACTATATATTTTCCCAGCTTGAACATAAATGTCAACAATGTCATCAATTGACATTTCTTGTAATAAATTATATCCTGCTCCTTTGTTAATTGGCAAAGCCATTTGAACGTGAATTTCAGGAGCTATCGAAACGTCAAGAAGCTTTTCACCATGAATTCCCATAAGGGTCTTCTTGCTTTGAGATAGATATTCTTGACCATTTCGTAATAATGGTAACGATTCTATAGATGTAGCCATTTCAAATCACTAAATTATTATGTCTCAGTATAGTAAGAGTCCAATTAGTATTTAAAGGAGGTAAGAAAATGATCACGTATTTTTATAGTCAAAGCTTTTATTCATTACTTAAGAAACATATGTTCATTCTTTTTCGAGTAAATCTTTTTTGTTGAAACCAGCTTGTTTTAGAATAGAGATAAGTGTTCCTTTGGGAATATCTCTCTTGTGGTAAGGAATTACGACTCTCCTTTTTGTCTCTGGATTGAAATAAATCGATGACTCCCTTTTGTTCTATCTAAAACAAAACCTCTTCTTTTTAGAAACCTAATAATCTTGTCTGCATTTAATACTGGTAATTTAGGCATTTATTTCAACAGTTATCATTGATTCTAGCATATTTTTCTCAACAGGAATTTCTTCACCATGAGCAATCAAACTTTCAATGTATAATTCAATAGCTTCTTTAGCCATTTTCATGGCTTCATCAACATCCTTGCCATATGTTATACAACTAGGAAGTGTTGGAACGAAAATAGTATATCCTCCTTCAGGTTCTTTTTTGAGTAGAACACGAAAATTTAAAACTTTCATCTAATAAAGAATAGTTTATTGCATTTATTTATTTTTCGTTGCTAAATAGATGATCAATCTCCTTTATTAGTATTCTAATATCTCTTCAAATCTCTCTTGTTCTGATATGTTTACTATATTGGAGAAATAACGATTATCATACAATTACAAAATTTTTAATGAATCTCATATACCATTTTCGTTC
>BPTO01000136.1 GCA_023705985.1 Candidatus Heimdallarchaeota archaeon
CAATACTACCACCGATTATAGAATAAAGCAGAATAGGTGATAATCCTGCTTTAATAGTTTTTACTGTTTGTTCAAATTCAATAAAAACATCACCTAGAATATCAGATCCTTCATATGTTGCTGAGATAGCTATTTGATCAATTTCTTCAGTTAATAAATAATCTACTGAAGCTCTACCATCAAGTCCTGTTATAGCACTGAGAATAACAAAACTATCATATCCTTCAATTGCAGCATTCACAGTACCTTGCTCAGATTTGTAATAAATATATATATAGAAAGTTATTTCAGATCCTGTGACTTGAGTTCCATTCAAATATGTAAGAGTAGCTGTCACTACTACAGTACTTCCCTGGATAATTTCAAGATTAGAAACATCAATCGATAAAACTAAAGGGATGGGATTAATTTCAATAACGTAAGTATAGCTATCATTAGTTTGTCCGAAATAATACTCAGATTCAACCACAATTAGAAGAATATAATTTCCTTTTCCAGCTAGTGTAGTTGATGAAAATTCAAATTGATAAACATTATTTGAATCTAACCAGAAATCCACCGTTGAACCATTTATTGCTATACTAGTGACCTCTAAATCATTAGAAAATTCATCTTTTAAATTGACATTAATAGTAATATTTTCTTCATAAATACAAGTGGATTCACTGGTTTCTAAGATTATCAGATTTCCCTCTCTTTTAGAGATAAGTAAATCTATTGTTATTGAATGATTGTTAGAAGAATCACTTGAAAATTCAAAAATAAGACTTGTATTACCTACGTTATTTGCAGTTATTGTAAATTCAAATGTAATAGGATCTAATGTAGCTGTTACAATTTCCAGGTTAAGTAGATTAGTGAGAGCTGATTCTTGCCAAATTAAATCAGGTACTGAAAGATTATCTAATGTATCATAAATTTTGATAGTAAAAGTAAAAATTTCTTTATAGACTAAATTATGTGTTTCTTCAAGTAGGTTTACAGGCTCTACAACTTCGATTTCTATATCATCTATAATAAAGAATAGAACAATTTCGATCTCATTAGGAGAAGTGCTTTCTCCAGTATTATCACGTAAAATAATTGAAAGATTATGTTCTCCGTCTGAAGTTGGGGCTTGAATTATCCAAGGATCATTTAGAATTAGACTTTCATTATTATCCCATGAATAGATAAAAACAGACAAATCTTGACAAGTAGTGCTATTATACCATATATTTGTTCCCCCTCGAATATAATCAACAGTTGATGCATTAACATATTCACCCAATTCATCATTATAGATTAAAAGAGCTGGATCTGGGGATTTAATATCTATTTCAAAAACAAATAGATATGTGTGATTATTCCCAACTATATCTTCAGCATAAATTGCTAAAGTTGCGAACTCTCCTGTTGAATAGAGTGGAAGAAGAATTACTTCAAAATCACCATTACTATCAGGAGCAATTTCAAGGGAATATTCTGGAAAAACGTCCCAGTAGAATTCAACAGATTCTATAGTATTTTGTGAAACGTCTTCTGCATTAAAAATAAGATTTGTATAATTATTTATAGTAGAATATTCGAATGGGAAGATAATTATAATTTCAGGATATTGACCATCTATTGTGAGTTCATAGGTTATAATTCTTTCATTCCCTATTGAATCACTTGCATTAATAACAAGAATTCCATATCCATCGCTATAGTCTAGTACTATTGTATCAGAAAAGAGCTGATAATCTGATCCATCCCATGAATAAGTCGCAGTATATGAAGGATCATCATCATTTACAGAAATATGAATAGTTGAAGCATAAGGAACATATAGAGAAGTATCAGGTAGAGTGACTAAACCTTCGAAACTTACGATTTCGATAAGAGGAGCTGAAGAATCAACATAGAAGCTGATAAACTGTTTTACTTCATTTCCAGCAATGTCAAACACATAAATGGTAAAATTATGTAATCCTTCGGAGAATAATGCTAAATCTAACTCATAAGGACTATTTAATGTAATGTTCTGATTACCATCAATTGAAATAAGAACAAGTAGCTCGTCTGTCAGAGTAGCATTATCGCTTATGATGAAAATAAATGTATCAGAATTCTTGAATCGATTATCATTATAATCTAAAATGCTGGAGTCAATTACAGGATTTTCTGTATCTATTCTAAATTCAAAGACAAAAGATTTCTCTTCATTGTCAATTGAACCAACTATTATTGTCAAGTAATGATAATAATTTATATCAGTAGGTAAAGCATTAACTCCATCTAAAGTGAGAATTTGTCCCCCAATGAGGAATGGATTTCCATCTTGGAAGGAATTTCCATCCCAACTAAAAACTAATGTATTATTTGTACCACTAACCGTTACCTCAACAGTATCTCCACCATTATACCAAGATTCACTTGACATAGTTCTTAGTTCAACTAGTAAAGTTTCAGTACTCACATTAAACATGTAAAAGTTTGTAGATAGTAATCCAAATTGATCCTCTGCAGTAATTGTAAGATTGTGATAACCAAAGGTTTCAGGAAGGTAAGTTCTATAAATTGTACCGTCACTTGGATTCCATGGTAGAAAGATATTGTCGTCCCATTTATAGTTGACTTCAACATTAGGAGAATAATCAGTTATATTAACTTCTAGCATCTTTCCAGCTGCATAAATAATAGTAGTATCATTCAACAAGTCAACTAAGGAGATCTGAGGAGCGTTAGCATCAATGCCAAAAACATAATAATAATAATCTTCTAAAACAAAAATATCATTCAGAATTAGAGTCAAGTTATGATATCCTTCAGTTATAGGAACAGCTAGATTATAATCTGGTAAGGAAAGTAATTCTATTTCTGTACCATTTTTGTCCCACTCACAAATGATACTATTTGCCCCATATGTTGAAAAATTCAATAATGATTCTGATTCAATTATTGAATTGTTACTTGGATCATTCAGAATTAGATAACACTCTGTTGAATCATAACCCACTTCATATACTTCAATTGCTGTATTGTTGAAACTATCGCTTGCTCTTACTTCTAGATAATGCCATCCTTCTGTTGTTGGCAAGCTTGTACTAGCTACATCAGTGAAAGATGTATAATCATCTAAATCCCATCGATAAGAACATTCATCTGCTCCTGTAACTGAAATATCTATGTTTTTCTCTTCATAATAATAAGTAGAATTAGTGATTCCGGAAACTACAATTTCAGGGAATGTTGCGCTTTTATAATAGATTTGCATCCCCAGGATTCTATTATAGCTATTATAAGTATAGCTGTTACTATAATCTCCATCAGTAATATCCCAATCATACAGACCAGCACCTTTTGAACTAGTATCTAATCCAACTACAACCAAATTACTGAGATCAGACATCTTCCCTTCAAAAGTAAGTTTTAATCTATTACCTGCAGGAATAGTATAAGTATCATTCAATGTTAATTCGAAGATTGTCTGATCAAGATCAGAGAGATCGTCAGGGAGAATTTCTTCATATGAAGCAATTTCTGTAGTATTCTCATCTTGTGGATTGAAAATAGAAACACTTACTTTAATTTGGGGGGGATCAATTATACCAGTATAATTTGTTGAAATATGAGTTAGCACATGAATCTTACCTTTTATTAGTGTAGATTCCCAAAATACTGGAGTAAACATGCTTGATAATGTGTCAGGGGATAAATCATCTAAATCCTTTAATGGCATATATATATCTTCTTGATCTGGCCAGGTAGGGTCTCCTGTTGTATCCATTTCAAAGGTTGAACTAATAGTTTGGACTGCTTTATTTCTCATATCTCTATAATCCTCTAAAACATATACACTACCGTCGTCATCAAGAGTAGTAAATGTATCATGAGTAAAATAACCAGTTAGAGCGTAATTTCCCTCAATGATAGTACTAGATAGAACTCCAATTGGTTTATTTCCATCAATTGTTGAAACATCTAAATCAACATCACCATTAATAGATTGTAAAATAATGTCTTTTTCAGAGATATATTCACCTATCTCTAGAATATCTGTATCTGGAATATCTATCTCTGGAATAGAAGGTTCAAAATAGACTAATGAACTGGCGATTGATAAGATAATGATTATTGTTTTTAGAAAATTTAATTCGCTCTTCATAATAAAACCTACAAAATCTGACTTATAGAACATCAAATTCTTATTGTAAACGTTTTAAATTATTTCCTTATTAATTATTTGTCGTTTAGTTATTATAAATTATCTCTTAAATGCAAGCTGAAAATTGATTTAGTAGTACAAATAAGGCACTCTGACTTTCTAATCTAGATGAGTATTGTTTTGAACAAGTAAGTGTTTTCATGTAATAGTCTGAAATAATAAGATTTTTCTAAAAGGAAACGATTTTCATATAATTACAAAATATTAAGTTTCTATATCATGTATACATTTATTAATGTATTAATGTATTTATACTTGATTGTATGACAACCTCTGTAACTATTGATGATGAATTGAGAAAAAAAATCAAAAAACTAGCTGCTGAATTAGATACAACTCAAGGGAATATTGTAGAACAAGCAATAGAACTATTAGAAGGGAAACTAAGAACAAGACCTGATGAACAAGATTCCGAAGCTAGAGAATTAATTCAAAGAGCAGTAGAAAAAAGAAAAGATATTCCTTGGAGAAAAAAGATTAGGAAGGCTATGCAAAGGTCAGGAATAGAAATGGATGAAATGAGAATTTCAGCATGGGGTGAAGTTACTGAGGATTAGTCTTGATAGTAATGTATTTGCAGATCAAGATTTCATCGATTGGTTACAGGATTGTAACAAAGATTTTGAAATATCCTTATCAGTCATAAGTGCTTTAGAAACCTATCATTGGTATAATCTTCGTGGTATTTCAAAAGAGCTTTTTAATAAAGATATTCAAGGGTTAAATGCAATATTACTAGATTTGACATCTGAAGAAATCTACAAAATAAGTGCTCTTGCTAAAAAATCTAATCTTAGATTTAAACATCATGCTAGGGATTTTATCATTGGAACACAAGCATTAATAGATAAGGCAATCCTTATCACATCAAATCATAGACATTTTGATTGGATGGGGAAAGAAAATGTTTTATCACCAGATGCTTTGGTAACAAAAGTGGAAAAAAGTTCTACAAAGAAATGAAGACTTATCCTCTAGAAGAACCTGCTGATTTTAGAATTCCTGAAACTACTGAAACAACTGAAACAACTGAAACAAACGATGCACATATATCAGTCCTTTCACACAATGGTTCGCAGTCGTAAGCCTAGCTGTTATTGGACTAACAAATATCATAATAAGGAAAGAGAAGAAGAAAAAAGTAATATGAAAGCATGATAGAAATAAACTATAATCTTTTAGTAAAAATCCTTTAAACTTAAAGCTGTTGGAATAATGGAAAGGGGATATAATTAAATAGCTAGAAGGGATTACTTAAGTAATATCTATTGTATTTGAGGATAAAAACATGAAAAAGTCATCAAACCATTCTAAAGCCTTTGTTAGAGGATTTTTCTGTGTTTCAATAATACTTTTAGTATTAGGTTTATTACCAATAATGAATACAAAGTCTGCTACTAGCTCACATGATATTGAAGCTAGTATCTCATTAACTCCATATAATCCTATTGCCATTACTTCTGACAGTGGATTTGAGGTTTTTCCCGGTTCAGGAACAGCTGAAGATCCATATGTTATTGAAGGATATAATATTACAACAGATAGTACTGGTATTTCTATCGCTGATACAACAGAACATTTCATTATTCGTAACTGCTATGTTGAAACAAAATATTTTGGCATTTTTATCAATTCTGTAGCTGATGGAACAGCAACTGTAATCAACAACACGTGCAACAATAGCGACTGGGGTATCATGCTTGAGTCTTCTAATAGTTCAACAGTTGCCAACAATACGTGCAACTATAACAATTTTGGCATCTATCTTTTGGCTTCTAGTAGTTTGAATGTCATTAACAACACGTGCAACAATAACAGAATGGAAGGTATTTTGCTGGGCGATTCTGGGAGTTCAACGGTTGCAAACAACACTTTTACTAATTGTAGTTTATATATAGGCGAAATTACAGTTGATGCTTACCTCTCGCATTCTGTTGAGAATAATTGGGTGAATGGTAAAAAAATAGGTTTTTACACTAACCTAGACTCTACAATCATTGATGAACCAGTTTATGGGCAATTGATGTTAGTCAATTGTACTAATGTGACAGTACGTGACCAAATATTAAATTACGCTACAACTGGTCTATATCTTTACTCCTGTACACATTCAGTAATTATTAACAACACATGCAACAATATCGACAAAAGCATCTGGCTTTACTATTCTGATTATTCGACAGTTGTAAATAACACGAGTAACAACAACTTGGTAGGCATCAAGCTTTACTCTTCTGGTAGTTCGACGGTTGCTAATAACATTTACAACGACAACACCTTTGAAGGCATCTATCTTTCGAATTCTAATAGTTCAACAGTTGCCAACAATACGTGCAACAACAACGGCTTTTCTGGCATCTTGCTCTCCTATTCTGGTAATTCTGATGTCATTAACAACAAATGCAATAACAACAATGGCTATGGCATCAATCTTTGGAATTCTGCTCATTGTGACGTTACTTACAATCTACTACAAGAAAATGAAGATTATGGAATCTACTTATCTTCTAGTTCTGATGATAATACCATTCATCATAATACCTTTGTAGACAATAACCTTGGTGGAACTTCCCAAGCGTATGATGCAGGAGCTAACAACTATTGGTGTGATACTGAAACATCTGAAGGAAACTATTGGTCAGACTGGTCAGGAACAAGTAATTATTCTATTGATGGTTCTTCAGGATCAGTTGACTTATATCCTCTCGATGAACCTGTTGAATACTCTACAGATGAAACTCAACTATTTTTCACATTTACTCTACTAATAGCAGTAGTTCCCTTGATACTCATGAAATTATTCTCTCGAAGAAGACGAAAAATAGGATAAGAAACAACTATTCCTTCTTTTTTTCCTTTCTTATAAAAATCATCATTTTTACAGTATAGAGTTGAGAAATCATCATATACAATTTTCTTCATTTCTCCGAGAGGGGTAACCAAATCATTTTTCTCAACGATGTACTATTTACACCAGATTTTTTAAATCTAATCCTTGGTATCACTAAGGGAAATATTTTAGTTTGTATCTTCCTTACTTCTGTTATCTTATGACTGTTACCATTTCTAGAACCATCGATGCTAAACCATTTACAATTCCTTTCAGAGAGTTAATTAAGAAATATCCCTCTTTAAATGCTTTTTTAGTCAGTTCTAACCCTCCCAAATTCGATTTAGGTGACACTTCTGTGTTATCTATTGTTAATAAGCACCTTTTTCACGCCTTATTAGGTTTAGATATATCAGTTCCTCCAAGCAATCTTATTCCAACTATAGGTTTACGCCACGCGTATTGTTCTAGTGTCCTTTCAACCACTCTTACAACTAATACTCTTCTAGAGATAGGTGTCGGTTCTAGTGCAGCCATTTCTCTTATACTAGCTAAAAAATATAACAAAAGTGTACTTGGAACAGAAATTGCTCCTTCCTCCTATGAATCAGCTTTAACAAATGTACGAAACAATAATTTACTAGAGAAAATTCATCTTGTGAAATCATCAGGTGAGATCATTCAAGGATGTGTTCCATCTGGTCGCTATAGTGCTCTTTTTTGTTATCCTCCTATTTACTCCCAAAGAGATATTACTGTTCTCAAAAAGAAACGAGGGTGGAAAGGAACTAAGGACGAGCTTATTGGTGGAAAAACCAGTGGTATGGAGTTCTCTTTACAATTAATTGATGAAGCTTTACATTCTGCTGAAGTTTTTATTGAAAAGATTACTTTGCTATTATATAGAAGAGATCAAATTGAACTAATTCTGACAAACTTTCCTGAAATTGTATCTTATGAAGTTGTTAAAATTAAAGCAGGTACTCGTTCTAGGTACAGTTTCATAGTTGACAATCCGTCTTTATGATAGACGATCTTTAGCTGAAAAACTGTTAACTGATAATATATAATCACTTTTCATGTAGATAACAATCAGTGCAATCATACATACATAAAATAACAGAACCAAATCCCAGCATAGGAACTCTAAGAATCGATTATTCGCTGTTTCATTAACTATTGCTACAGCTGCTGATCCTAAAAAAAATCCTGTTATGTACAAAAGACCATTCAACCATCTTACAATCCCTCTTTGAAATAGTGCCACAAAAAGAAAAGGAAAAACCATTACGATGTAAGAACTATGCATTTTTTGATATGTTATTAAGTGAACCAGTAAAAGAGCTGAAGTTTGATAATATGTCCATTTTTTCCTCCTTACAAATAAATACCCCCCTACTAAAGCTAGTAGAATTAACTCTATTACTAAGAAGACAAAATTGCTTTCTTCAAGATTCACTCCAAAATATGCTTGAACTACTGTAGCTATTCCATGGTTCCCTCCTTCCCCTATTATGTCTTCAAATTGCATCATATACCTATCTTTAGATATATAATAAAAAGGCAAATTTGCAGCAATAACGACACCTATGAATATTATAGAGTTATATATTCGCTCTTTCCATTTTTTGCCATATATCCATATTAAAGGAGCTAATAAAATCGGGAAGTACTTTATTGTTGCTCCCAAACCTATAAGAAAGGAGGCAATAGTGCTATTTCCTCTTTCAAAGAAATATATAGGTAATAAAATTAGTAATGGTAAAACGCTCTCATCTGATCCCCAGAAAGAAACAAGATTTAGAAAGAAGGGGTTTATTCCAAAAAGTAGTGCAATCAGAAAAGCTCGTTTATTCTTCTTTTGATACTCTATCTTGTATAATAGGAAGGTTGCGAGGATTATACATAGTACGAAAAATCCCCTAATAATATAAGTGAAAGCCATCATCCCTTCTATACTCTCGTAATTTGTCCACCAAACTGCTTCTAAGGAAAAATCTTTGGTAGAAAACATTGCTAACATAGCCATTGGAGCCCAAACATAAGGACTTAAAGCTGCAGCGTTTGTATAGAAATCTCTATAGGGTAACCTTCCAAATAAGACATCCTTTCCTCTTGTATAAATGACTATCTGATCTGAAATTATCACCCTAATTTCTAGGTCTATATAATGAGTATATACATAATGTACTATCAAAGTGATTGTGTAAACTACAACAAGTATCAACAGCAATTGTGCTTTCTTACTTATTTTCACTTTAACCCCTAACTAGAATCTTTTATTGGTAGTTCTATAATCGTTTATTTTAAATGTTTTTTACCTTTTTCCTCTCACCTTTTAGCTATTATGTGGAAAGACTAATATTGGTATATTTCATTCTACTATTGACATTAATGAATCTAACGACTGAAAACGAAGAAATTGCAGAAGAGGATAACACTGAAGAAGAGTTCACTTTACGTTCATCTTTTTCTAAATG
>BPTO01000137.1 GCA_023705985.1 Candidatus Heimdallarchaeota archaeon
TCGAACTCCCAGAATTATCAAGACTGATACCATTGTTATTGTTGCTGCACGTGTTGTCTGTAACATTCGAACTCCCAGAATTATCAAGACTGATACCATTGTTATTGTTGCTGCACGTGTTGTCTGTAACATTCGAACTCCCAGAATTATCAAGACTGATACCATTGTTATTGTTGCTGCACGTGTTGTCTGTAACATTCGAACTCCCAGAATTATCAAGACTGATACCATTGTTATTGTTGCTGCACGTGTTATTAGTAACATTCGAACTCCCAGAATACAGCATATCGATGCCATCCCAGCCATTGTTGTTGCACGTGTTGTCTGTAACATTCGAGCTCCCAGAATAGTAAAGCAAGACGCCATATCTGTTATTGTTGCTGCACGTGTTGTTTTCGACAGTTGAACCAGAATTCTCAAGATAGATGCCATGGTTCTCATTGTTTTCGCACGTATTGTTTAAAATAATTGCTGTACCATAATCAACATATCTGATATAAATCCCATAATTTAAAGCGTCAACATAACAGTTACGAATGGTAAAATATTTAGTTGTTTCAGTAATATAAATACCATTAATACCTGTTGTTGTAATGTTATATCCTTCAATAATAAAGGGATTTTCAGCTGTTCCTGAACCGGGAAAAACCTCAAAGTCGCTATCAGCATCAATGTATATAGGATCATGTGGGGTAAGTGAGGAGTAAGATTGGGAGTTGGAAGGGAGAGTTGTAGCATTTATTCTCATACTAGAGTACGTACTTATTCCAATAATCAAAATTGAAACACATAAAATGCTTATAATTGAAATTTTGGATTGTTTTAAGTGTTTTTTCATAATTTAACCTACAAAAATGATATATGCTCAAGAAATATGCTTTAGGAATTTTAAATCTTTCGTCGGGGAAAAGACAATCTTTTTATCTCAATTTGCTAAAATTCTCAAATTTGTTATGTTGAATCCCAGTATGAAATCAGGTTAATACTGTTGAAAGACAAGGAAAGAAAAAGGAAGAAGATAATTATTTTCTTCTTTTATTTAAAACTATCACTGAGATGAATGAAAGTATACTAATTAAGATTATGAGAGAGCTTATCTTACCTAATTCAGGTATGACTATTACTGAGCCTAATGGATATAGATCGAAAGCTCCAGCAGTTCCATCGATAGCATAAGTTCCTGTTCCAGGCCAATTATCCCAATAGTTTCCTTCCTCAAGGGTTTCATTGTACCAGAAATTATTTGTTCCCGAATCGCTTCCGTAACTTGACCCGCTACCGCAGTTGATGAAATTATTATGATAAATCACATTATGTTGTGATTCATCTATTATCACACCATACCAATCTATATCTTGGAAAAGATTATCAGTGATAGTGAAGTTATTAGAATTCTCTGCTATTCTAATTCCATAATATAAACCGTCCTGGATATAGTTCCAACTGATATAGCTGAAATTAGATCTCAAACCAGATATACTCAGAGCCATATTTAAGAACGAATTATTGTATATGTGAATGTTCTCACAATTGGAAAAAACAACACCAACAATACTATTTTCGAAGAAACACCGACGAACTGTAATATCGTTACAAAATTCTAGTTGAACATTAGTATAGACATCTTGAGCTAAGTTATCTTGAGAAACAATTTGAATATTTGTGCAATTAACCAGTATGATTTGAGGACGTTGAGACGATATTTCCAAATCTACCAAATTTTCTCCATAGTAGATATCAACACCATCAATTTTGTTATTCCACTGAATATCTAAAGTTAGAAGGTCTTCTACATTATCATCTATTACACCAAGATCACAAGCATGGAATTCATTTCCTTCCACTAGAGCATAGTTAGAGTAAGCAATCCCGACACCGCGATAGGTATTATCTGAGCAATTATTATATCCTATATAAGCATCAGTGCAATTGTCAACAAAAATACCGTCGTCCACTGAGTGTAAAAAAGTTGACTAATATTGCCAGAGAGGGGGAAAAGGTAGAAAAAAGACTTTTGACGGGGAGAGAAGAAGGGAAAGTATGTTAGTAAGGATAGGAATAGCAGCGGAATGGTGGGGAGTGTCAGCTAGTACAGTACGACGATGGGAGAAGGAGAAGAGAGTGAGACCAGACTGTAGGACGAGAGGAGGACACAGGAGATATAGCTTAGCAAGAATTGTAGGTAAAAAAGTTAAGAAAAGGAAGAGAGTGGTTTTAGGGTATGTTCGCGTGAGTGCGACAAAACAGAAAAAAGAACTTGTTAGTCAACAACAAAAGATTGAAAGTTACATAAAAAAACAGGGGTGGGAGTTGAAGAAAGTTTTTGCTGATATTGCTTCAGGGATGAACAATCAGAGGAAGGGGTTATAGAGACTATTAAGTGCGATTGCGACTCAACAACCTTATGCTGTAGTATGTACATATGAAGATAGAGTGGCACGTTTTGGGACAAGAGTGATCAAACATTATTGTCAGACTTTCAACACTAAACTTGTAGCTATACACCAGCCATTGAACCAATCAACTGAAGGGAAACTAGAGGAAGATATGATAGCTTTAGTTACTTCGTTTGCAGGGAGACTCCACCGACAACGGAGAGGAAAATAACAAAAAAAAAAGAAAACAGCCTGTTTTTTATATAGTTTAAATACCAATTTAAAGATAACAGTAATGAGTGAAAAATGTCTACTCAAGTACGCTCAACAACAAAAATACACCCTTCTCTACCCCATGCGAAGGTGATGAGAAATTACCAGTTGGCGTTTGAACACTTGAGCAAGACAGAGAGAATAGAGATTAATCAACGGATAAAGATGCTGGAAAAAGAGCAAAAAAAACTCTTAACACCAACAATAGTTACAAAAGCCTTGGAACTCTACCGTTCTAATCCTAAAGAAACATTCTTTACAAGAAAATTATGCAAAGAAGTGAGTAAAAGTCCTAATATATCTGAAAGTGCTTTCCACTGGTTACACATAGCCATTCAAGGAAAAGTGGATAAAGAGAAGAAAATACAAGGAATTTTCAACTTCTGGCAGAAAAATCCTCAACAATTACTAGAATGGGTGATATTCGGACGATCCCCTTATACTGAGCACAGTTTCCAGAAATATTGGAAAGTAGGAAGAAGGTTCGTTATTAACCTTCTGACTAGCACAAGGTTACAGACAGACTCCTACTGGAACAGAAAGTTCACGCGAAGGTGCGTAACTTACAATGTGAAATTTAATCACGTATTACCAGCTGTGACACATAAAGAAGTTATTTTAGCTATAGAAGATGCGTATAAATACAAAATACATGAGTTTTCGTCAATTCCCAACCTTTCCCCTAACCAACAATCCTTTTTAGCTAAATTGAAATTGTTAGCACAAGAGAAACAGCAAATAGCGTCTTTTGTTACTTCGTGGATCAACACTCCTCAAAAATCTCGTTGGAAAAGTCTCAAAGCTCTCGCGCAACAGATAACCGAATCTATAGGGGAGAAAAACCGAAAGCTCTTTTCAGCTGTAAGGTTGATAGTAGTTTTCGCACTCTTTGACCATTTAATGGAGAGTGTCCCTCAGTTAGTCCTTTCTGCCCTACCAGAAGAGGTTGTCCCTCAACCATTTAAAAGAAAGAAAAAAGGAAAGTTACCAATTAAACTACTAATGAAAAAAGAGTATGTTATTACCCGTGAGGGTAATGCTAAAGTATTGACTGCAAAAGTGAAAAAGCAAGGATGGACAGATTTAGGTTTCCCTCAACGAGGAAAAAAGAAAGTTAAGGCACGTGTTCTCTTCCCTCCCAAAGTCTTGGAATATCTACGTAATGGAGCGAGTATCAAAATCTTGCAAGTTAACAGTGGTGAAGCACCTAGTTACAAACCTCGTGTAGATGTAGTTTTAGAAGGAACACACGAATGTTTCCGCTCAACTACACTCTTACAGCACTATATGACTACTATTCTCTCAGGGAATGTTCCCACTTTAGGTGTGGATATTAACCGCTTGGGAGAGTTTATGGTGGCATTTAACACCCCTGTTAAGCTCCCCCCAGATTTGTTGAAACTGGCAGAACGTTACACTCACCTAACTGACAAAGTTCTCAAAGAACTCAATAGAGGATTAGCTAAAAAGCGTAAAAACTACGATTCTCGTTGTTGTTGTAAACTCATTGGGGAATTAAACAGAGTTTATACTCGCAGGAGTAGGATTATGCGTGAAATTCTTCGACGATTACCCTTCTTTCTAGCATCAGTGATAGTTAAACACCATAGTCGTGTTTTGAAGATCGAGAAATTGAACGTCGACCCCACTGGTACGAAAGGAGCATTAGCTAAAGCTATCTACACCATGCCTGATAGCTCTTTTATCTATGAAAAAGCTGTCTGGTTAGCTTCTTCAGAACTAGGTTATGATGTTAACTTAGAGCAAGTTAACCCCTTCAATACAAGCCGACTCCATAACGTTTGTGGAGGAGTACTCGATCGAAAGTTAGATCATTACGACTATTCTTATTGCAAGAACTGTGGACTGAAAGTCAATACTCATGTAAATGCAGCTATCAACATCTCTTTAAAACCAGGTAGACCTTTATCTTCACGTTCATTTCCTCCCCTCAACGCACGTGAGGGGAACCATTCAAACGACAGTTAGAAAGCCTCTGGCAATTTTAACCAAGTTTCATAACGTGCGTTAGTAATACCTCTATCACAAATATTATACTGTATGGTTACATCCCCTGAATTCTCAGCTAAGATTCCTGAATCATAGGTAGAATCGTAAATTTCGTTGTAGAATAGGTCAGCACTGTAACTATCAACTACATAAATACCTTTACCACAAGTGTAAATACGATTGTCATAAACTAGTGTGTGACTAGCATTGTTAAGATATATACCAGCTGTTGGTGAAACATTAACTATACAATCCATTACGGTTGCGCTTTCAGTATTTGTAATTCCTACACCATTCCATCCACTTATAAGTGTACAATTCCTGATTTTGGCTGTACCTGTTGCAACATTGTCTATTAATATGTCATACAGATTTGCTCCAATTGTACAGTTAACAATCAGAAAATATTTAGTAGTACCGCTAATTGAAATACCTAACTGCGCAAGTGTATCGATATTAAGATCTTGAAACATGTAAGGATCGATTTCAGTACCAGTCCCTGCAGATGCTTCCCATTCGAGATCAACGTCATCTAAAATTATAATTGGATCATCCAAATGATAACTTGGGAAACTAATAGTATCATCAGGTTTTGAGAGAACGTGATTATTATTTGGGAGTAAAGAGGGAACCATTAGTTCAATCAAAAGAAGTTTTATTGGAAAAAGGTCTTTCAAACGCGTTGATTGGACCATTTTCCTCAAAGAGCTCAGTTTTCTATGTTCCCAATTATTCCAAAAGTCATTGAATGTCAAACCTTACTCCTTCAAATATCAAGTCTGAAAAAAACGTTCAAAATGGTAAACTCAGTTTCTTCCTTTAATTACTTCTTTAGATTTCTTTATTATATTATTGATTTTTTCAGAATTTCATTATTCTCCAATCGTATTCTTTCTTAGCTATTAGAGTTACAGCTGAATCTTCCTTTTCATCTATAATTTTTAGTTCTGTATTCTTTATTATTTCCTCAGAAAATTGGAGTATTTTCGGATATCTAGGCATTTGATCGTAAGGAATTCTCTTTCTTGCATCACCTACACTCATGAATCCTTTCGGTTCCAGAAAATGTGCTTCTGATCGTAAAAACAATCTTGCATATTCTGCAGGTTTTAACATGTTATATTCTGGTACTAGTGTTAACCTCAATACTTTACGTGTTTTTATTGATGGTAGTAAATCTATTGTTTCCATTACCTTTTCCCAAGCTCCTTTTTCTGAAGGTCTAGCTGTTTTTTCAAATAATTCTTCAGTTGGAGCAATTAGTGTAACATACAGTTGTGTTGGTAAAGGATCCAGATTTGCTAATACATCAGGAGTTGTACCATTTGTTACAAGAAAAGTTGTCATTTTTCTTGAATGAAATTCTTCTATTAACTCGTTTATTTTAGGATAAAAGGTTGGTTCTCCTGATAACGATATTGCTGCATGTCTGGGTGTCATAGCTTCTTCATAAAGTTCATGTGGGACTTTGGGATGAGCATTATATCCTGCAAGAAGTTTTTGCTGCTGTTTAATCATCTCATCAACTATTACTGAAGGTTCATCTACATCATTTCCCATTCTTGTTTTATTGTACCAAGAATCACTTCTCCAACAGAAAATACATTTGAGGTTACACCATATTGTTGCTGGTGTACATTGTAGACACTGATGAGATTTTATCCCGTAAAAATTCTGTTTATAACAAACTCCTTCCCCTTTTAGCGAATGTTTCAACCAAGCACAGGTCTTAACTGCAGAATGTTTTCCAGCTATCCGGTACTGCTGTTTCTCTAGTTTCTCCTTTACTTGCAGAGGGATAGTGCTTTTTTCTCCAGTCATTCGTTGATTTAACCCTTTTTTTTGCATTATTATAGTGATAGAGTAAAAACGGAGTAATTCTCTTACTTGTTATCTACTAATTTTTGTATAGTTATTTCATCTAAGAACCCAAATCTTGATTCATCACTTAGCCAAGATTGCGCTTGAAAATCGTTATCATAAACTTTGAATTTATCTTTAATTTCCTTATTCTTAATTTTCTTCTTTTTAGTGAAGTAGAAAGCTATTCTTTGAATTAAATCTCCTTTTTCTGCTAATTTATCTGCGATAATGTTTGCATATTCTTCTGCTTCTTTTGGTTCATAGCTTGATAAATCAATCAAATAAAACAAGGGTTTTTTGGCATTTTGAACCTGTTCATCCAAAACTCTGGCTAATTCTTCCTCCGCCTTATCGTCATAAGTTCCTTCAAGATTAACTCTTACAATAACTTGTGATAAATATCTTACGTGTATGGCCATTACAATCCCATAAATATTATCTACAGTTTATCTTCTTTCAAACACTTAAAAAAGATTTGTTTTTGTCTTATTTTCTTTTAATGACTTTCCAGTCAGTGGTTAATTGGTATAAATTTTACGAAACATTATATAAAAAACGTGAAAAAACCTACAAAAATAAAGAGAGTGTGTGATTTTGTTGAAATATGATGATCAAAACTAAATTTACATTGTATAAAAACAGATAATTAAATGATTTCCTAAAATTCCAGCTAAATTTGTTTAAACATCATTCTTTAATATTCTAATCTTGTTTTTCAATTATGAGTAAAGTACAGGAAGAAAAAATATCTAAACGTAAACTTGGAAAAACAGCCATAGAAATTACTCCAATAGGTCAGGGAGTTATGCAATTTGCAGGAGGTACTACTTTCATGAAACTCATGTACCCTGCACTTACAGATAAACAATCTAACAATATTGTTAAAACAGCTCTAGATAATGGTATTAATTGGTTTGATACTGCTGAAGCTTACGGATTTGGATTATCTGAAGAGAAACTTTCTAGAGGGTTAAAAGCTGCTAATGTTGAAGATAAAGATGTCATCTTAGCTACAAAATGGTTACCTATGATGAGAAGAGCTAAATCTATCAAGAAAACCATTCAGAACAGGATAAACCATTTGAATCCTTACACTATTGATTTACACCAGATTCATATGCCATACTCATTTTCTTCATTTCAAAAACAATTTGATGCGATGGCAGACATCCTTAATGAAGGTTATATCAAATCAATAGGTATAAGCAATTTTTCTGCTAATCAAATGACCAAAGCTCATGACATTTTAGCTGAGAAAGGATTGGTATTAGCTTCTAACCAAGTTAATTACAGCTTGATCAATCGAAAAATCGAGCGAAATGGAATTCTAGATGCCGCTAAAGAGCTGGGTGTAACAATTATTAGCTGGTCTCCATTACAGAGCGGGATACTGTCTGGAAAATACCATAAAGATGAACAATTATTCAACTCTTTACCGTATGCTAGAAAGATGAGAAGTAAAAAACGAATCAAAGAAAGCCAAGATCTTATAGATTTGCTTGATAATATTGCTGAAGCTCATGTATCAAGTATCGCTCAGATTGCCTTAAATTGGTTAGTTAATTATCATGGAGAAACTGTTGTAGCAATACCTGGTGCAACAAAGGCTAGTCAAGCTGAATCAAATGGAAAAGCAATGAGTATAGATCTCTCTAAAAACGAGCTAAATGAGATTGAAGAGAAATCAAGAATATTCCTCTAAGATTTTTCTCTCCTTCTTTCACATTTTTTTATACAATGCTTAAGAGATATTTAATCGATATTTGTTAATCTAATACTTAGTACTTATTCTAATTTTCTAATTGTTGCGTCTATTTCTTCAATTTTCTTCATCAAATCTGCTTTACATTCCTTTAGGTGTTTAAGTTTAGTTTCCTTATCTTCTCCACCTGTAAATTTTCCACATTCATGTTCTTTACACTTTTTATCTTTCATTATCATCACTTTAGTTTTCAAAGTTAATTACTTCAATTATGAAAGTATTTATATTTAAGTACTTTCTAATGTTCTACATAGTTACTAAGATAAAGTGAAGATTAATGACAAGTAGAATTTCAAAAGGAAAGGATAACAACTGTGAAAAAGAGAATAATCATTTTCCCTGTTTTATCCCAGCTCAAAGAGTCTTAAATCTGATTAGTAAAAAATGGAGCATTCAATTAATTTACATCTTAAAAGATTGTAAAAGAGTTAGATACAAAAATCTGAAGAAACAGCTTCATCGTGGCTTGAGAATTGGAAAAATCAGTGATGCCACATTATCTTCAAGATTAGCTGAATTAATGAAAGAAGGAATCATTGATAGAGAAGTATTTGCAGAGATACCTCCAAAAGTTGAATATTATTTATCCCAAAAAGGTGAAGTGCTATCTGAAGTTATAACACCATTAATTGATTGGACTATAAAAAACTGTCATGAAGAAAACTTAGAAACGTGAAGAAAGGGTTAAGAGAGTTTCTATCCTCGAAATAGCATCTTAGAAATTTAATGATATTTTAATTACTTGGTTTTGTCATGTAGCCATATTAGGGGGTTTCTGTGTTTAAATAGGGTATATGAAGAAGAATATATGATTTGTTTCTTCCATAAAATACTTAAAAAGAAGACTATATTTCTGTTTGAAGAAATACAGATGAATGACCAAAATAACGATAACAAAAGAACTTCTTTAAAAGATTCGAGAATCTTTCAATTTTTTATCAAGGAGTCAAAAACCAAGAAAGAAAGATTCGTTAAATTTGCATTAGTAAGCATTGGAGGATTAGGACTCACTTTAGGTATTGTAGCATTAATGGGAGTAATTCTGGATGCTACAACACTTCCTGAACCACTATTTTCAATACCTTTTTTCAAATGGACTTTTGATATAGAAAAGATAATCTTACAACAATTTGTAGCTATAATAATCGTCACAATAT
>BPTO01000138.1 GCA_023705985.1 Candidatus Heimdallarchaeota archaeon
CCATTTGGATACTTAACTTATGTTTGGTCAATGGATTATATTATAGGCGATACCTTCTACATGCCTACAACAATTCCTGGATATGCGTGGCCTATTGTTCTATTAGTATCGTTCTTCTCACTCTGGTTAGCGACGTATATGTTAATGAGAAAAATCAAGAAAATGAATTTAGCTGATGAATTAAGACAGACAGGAGTGACTTAGTTAATATAAAATGAAAAGAAGTAAAATATTTGAAAAAAAGTAAGAAAGGAAAAATATTATTCTGTAAGTATTATGTCCTAATCTATAGTGGGGGCTAAAGCTACTTTTACACTTTTATTCCCAATTGCCCATGCAATTATTGGAGGAATTTCACTATCGATGATATTTTTAATATCACGCACTTTTTGAATTTCTTTCTTTACTTTCTTTAGCATGTCAGGAGCAAAAGCATCAGCAATTAAGAGATCATAAGTGATATTCGGATCTGTTTTTTCTTCTATGTTCTTAATTAATTTCTTAAGAGCACCCCCAAATCCAACACCTCCACCAATTCCAACAGTTCCTTGATCTAAATTTATCTCAAAGATAGGCTTTAAACGTAATACGGATGCAATAATTGTGATACCTACACCTTTTTTTATCTTTCCTGTTTTAAATAAACTATCAAAACCTGGAGAAATACCAATTGTGTAAACTTTATCTTTTATTGAATCTAGATACTTTACAATTTCTTCTATTGATTTTCCTTTCTTTTGCAATTTCAAAGCTGAGTAAACCATCATTCCTTGAGAAGTTCCCATTAACCCCGTTTGGTACAAGTGAATATTTACTTTATCCTTTACTTTCTTAGCAGCTATTTTAGCAGAATTATATTGATTGGATATATTGGGTGATATTCCAACATACAAAATATCTTCATATCCTTCTTCTACTGCTTGTTCAAAGATATCTAATGCATCTTGTGGGCTTGCTAGACTCGTTGTTGGATAAGGATCCAAATATTTCAGAGATGGCAAGAAATTACTTCTATCTATTTCAGTAAGTTCTTTATGACCTATTTCATCTATCATAAGAACAGATTCTAAGCAGGCGATATTTTCTTTATCTAAGAATTCCTTTGTAAGACAACTTGTTGAATCAGTTACTAACTTAACTTTCATTGCAATCACTAGATGTTGTAAGCTATATTATAAACTTAACCTCTCTAAAAAAATACATATGGAATATTATAAATGTCTATAAATTCTCGAATAATACTAGCTTAAAAGACACTTTTATCGGATAGAAAGATTTTCAACAATTCTTAAATATGTAGAAGACACTAGTTCTATTTGGTGGTTCTTATTGAAAAAAAATTCGTATATAGTTATTATATTATTGATAACAACAGTTTTGGGGAGCAGTTTTCTGTTGCAAACAACAGTCGATGCTTATGAAATCATAGATACTAACGATATGATATTGTATAAAATAGATTACAATTGGTATGAAGCAGAAAATTTCAGCGAATTACCTGATACTCCAACTGAAAAAGTACACGATCACAAGAACGTTCGAATAGATAGATCGCATGACATTGAAATGAGTAGTTATAATGTCAAGAGTGGTGATGAGTATTATGTTATTGCAGACCATACAGCTACCTATTATGAGGATTACAGATACTGGAGTGATGAATGGTACTCATATGACTATACGACTGAGACATGGTTTGAAGACGGATTTCATGAAGACATGCAATACATGAACAATAATTGGAGTTGGTGTGCAGAAGAATATCTCGATGTATTTAACGGCACTCTGAATTTTGATGCGCCTTATAATTTCAATATGGTTGGCTACATTAGTTCTCACTGGGAAAATTTCACAATTAATGGAATTGAGCAAGAGCTTTATGTGGATCATTATTCTTACTACACTACTTGGACACATACATGGACTAACTGGTGTTTTGACATTGAGTACACAATGACTTCTGTTGAAGAAACGTACTACGATTACTTTATCGATCCTAACACTGGAATGATGATTAAGTATCTCGAAAAAGAAGTTATGACCGAAACAGGTTACTTCTATGAATATAGTATGAAACTATCTCAAAATATTAAACGTGATGAATCACGATTAAGGAGTGATGAAAGAGAGTGGAATCTCTACGAATGCACAAATGTCTACTATCCTAAAGTTGACGCAGATATTCCTCAACTAAAATTATGGAATAGTTTCTTTGCAATAGACGATACTACAACTTCAATAACAATCGAGTTTGATACTTATGACTGGTCAAACGATATTACAGTGGAATATTACATAAACCGGGAGTTTCTAGGAGAGCTTTACTTATCTAATGGAAATCATATGATTGACATTCCAATAATAGAATTTGAGTATTATATGACTTACTTCCGTTATAATCTCGAACTAGTTGTTTACGAAGATGCTGATCCAAATCATAACTCAACATGGTGGGTTGATATAATCGATAATAGACTAGTTATCCCTGATTGGCCTACATGGTATGAAGGACCTGATTATCTTAAAGTTGAAGAATGGAAACATTTAGATCAAGAATACAAAGTCTTCTCTGATACACAGTGGGTTGTACAAATTTACCGTGTTTGGTTTGATGGGTACAACAATCAGTATGATTATTGGGATTGGTTTGAAGGTTATGGTAATAGTTCATTCTGGTTACATCAACCTCCTGAATATCCAGGGACATTCGAATATCAGTTTGAATTCTGGGACACATCCGGTATCTATCTCAATAAAACTGTAATAGTAGACGTTGGTGATGGCACTATACTAGGGCAGCCAATAATTGAAGGTCCGGATGGAATTATGGATTGTGAATTTGAATCAGGAATGATACTGTCTTACAAATTCAAAGACGATGATCCAAGAAATTACAAAGTGTTACTTGATACTATTGAAATAGCTAGTGGAAGTTACTATAATGGAATGATTTGGGATTTTATTGTAGATAATCACATCGATGCTACAGGAAAATACATTCTTGAAATCAAACTTGATGATTATTCAGACCACACATCCAAGCTGATTCTAGAATTAAACGTCTATGAAGATGGAGAAAGTACGGATACTGAAACAGATGATACCACTCTTGGTATTGACGCTCCAAACGTCTTAATAGCCACACTCAGTATATTAAGTCTAGCAGCATTAGCAACAACTGTAAAAAGGAAATTTTAAACCTTATACTCCCTTTTTCCTTTTTCTTTTTTCTGAAGAAAGAATTAAACAAAGAGATATTCTCAAGCTTTAGACTCTTTTCCACTCATATGATCTATTATTATTTTTCCAACACAGACACGCTTAACTGCCTTTTCTGTTATTTGTTCGTTGATTACTTCTTCGGGATTATCTTCCAGTTTCCTTAACATATTGATTAAAGCATTCCTTTTCTCTTCAAAATCGTTGATAAAGGAGACCTTCCCACGAAATTGAGTGGTTGCGTATAGATGGTCACATTTTCCGGGAACATAGCCTTTATCGATTAGTGCTTGCCCCCAAACGACATTGTTTTTCTTCATAAAATCTATTTTTTTTCCTTCATTTGCACAATGAAAATAAATCACATTACTATCAGGATCATAACCATGACTTAAAGTTGCTAAATAGGATTCATTATTGTTACACATTGCAATGGTGATATATTTTGCATTTGAAAGAATTCCTTTCATTTCTGATGTTTCAGTGATAGCTTTTTCTTTTCTTCTAATCTCGCGCATAAAACTCAATCAGAATTATATTAGTTTATTTAAAAGAGTATAGAAGTCTGTAAAAAAAACATGAGCGTAACTATAAGACTTGTTTGTTTGATATTAATGCATTAAGATGTTTTTGATTCCATCTCTTTTCGTAGAAAATCTTTTAATTTTTTTGACTCAAGCATTCTTTCATCCAGTTTTATTATTATTTTTTCTATCGTTTCTAATTGTGTAATAATTGTATCTTTCAAATTTTCAGTTTTTAATTCTAAAGAGCTAAATATTATTTGTAATGGGTTTCTAATTTGATCTACTAAAATCGAAAACTGTTCAATATTCTTATCGATCTGAGTTAAAGCTTTTCTTTCTGCTTCTTCACTTTCTCGTTGTTTACGAATGAAAATTGAAATCAGCAATCCTCCACCCGTACAAGTAAGCAAAGTTATAAGCCGAATAAGCAAATGAGCGGTCGGTACATCTAAAACTAAGAAATCTAAAAACGAAATCTGATCTTTATATTCAAGGAAATATACTATTAATGTTTCAGATATATATAATAAAATTCCCAACAAGATTGAAAAACTGATGATATAATTTGTGTTTTTCTGAAGATCCTTTCTTTCTAACCTCAGCATTTTTCTGATAATTTCTAAATTTAGAATAACATCCGCAATTAGCACTGTTATGAATCCATTGATTATTTCCTTCAAAACAACAAAATTTACATAGGAAAGAGGAACAATCTGACTAGGTAAATCAGGTGCCCATGGAGCAGGATTTAAGAGAAATATCCATCGAAAGACAGTATAAAGAATAATGGTGTTAAATGCTCGAAAAGGTATTTCTACAAGATAAAGATTAAACCATCTTGTTTTTTTATTTAAAACTTCTTTCTTTCTATGTTGATTGGAGCACCACCCATGCCAAACTATCCATAAAGTGAAAAAGGGAACTGAGACAAAAGGCCCCCAACCACTGGATTTCAACCAGAGAAACCACATTGTTTGGCAACCCAGTCCAAGCGTTGCTGACAATAAACCATATTTCCAACCCCAAGCAAGAGCTATAACCATTGGAAAAACTAAACCAAATAAGTAACTAGCTTTATGCAATTCAAAGTAAAAATTAATAGGAAAGAAGTTTAAACCAAATCCTGCAAGGCCTAAAATAATAGAAATAATAATTTTGAATCTAACTTCTTTATTCTTTATCAAATTTAATAAATGATCCAATCCTTGACTCAATTTTGTATTAGTCATTTAAACAAATAATATATTTTGCTTTAGATATATAAGTGTTAATTTAATTTTAGAATTCCTTAAATTTATCGAATTTAAGACCACAAATAGGGCACTTGTCTATAGGTTCTCCTATGTGCGTCCATCCACAAACAGGACATATATAGACTTCGTTTATATCAATGTCTTTATCAACATCTACAGCTTTTTTAGCTTTTAAGTAAAGTTCACTGTGAACTTTTTCAGCTTCTAGAGCCCATTTAAATGATTGAGTAGCTTTTTCCTCACTTTGTTCTTCTGCAACAGCAATATATGCAGGGTACATCTCTTCAATTTCAAAATTTTCTCCTTTAATTGCTGAAAGTAAATTTTCAGACGAATCCTTTATTCCTTTAAGAACTTTCAAATGGTTCATAGCATGAATTCGTTCAGCGTAAGCAGTAGCTCTGAAAAGTTTAGCAATATTTGCTTTTCCAGCTTTTTCTGCAATATCTGCAAAAAGAGTGTACTTCATAGAAGCTTGACTTTCGCCCGCGAATGCTGATTTTAGATTTTCTTCAGTCATTTTTTTCATATTAACTAGCTCGAATTTAAAAAAATTTTTACTCTAAAAAGTTTTGCGAAATAACCAAAAAAAAAATTCTTTATTCAAAAGATTGAACATGCATTGCACTTGACGTAGATTATCTTAAATAAGTACTATCTTGAAAAAACCAATCATAAAGAAAAAATCTTAGAGGAGTCTTTTTTCTCCTTCAATTTTTCTTATTTCTGTTATATCTTGAGTAACTTCTAGCACACCTTGGTATTCCCCATCTTTGTTTCTAACAGGGAAATAGCGAATGAAGATCATTCTTCCTCCAACTTCTAACCAAAATTCTGCAGTATCTAGAGTTTTTTCTTTGAACCCTTCAACTATTTCTAAAACTTTGTCTACACTCTTATTTGGATGACAATTGGACACATGTCTACCAATTACTGATGGCGTTCTAACAAATACTCTTTTAGGTCCTTCACTGTAAAATTTTACTGTATCATCTTTTCCTACAAATGTTATATCAATAGGAAGATTTTCAAAAATCCTTTTTAGTTGATCAATTGTTAGAGTTCCTGTACCAAAATCGATAAGATTGTCATCTTTTATTGCTAATGGGACCTTATGCTCCTCGATTGTCTCTAGTTTTGGTAGTTCTGGAGTAAAACAACAATAACCTATTTCATCAAATTGTTCTCTTATTTCTTTCCATTCCTTTTCAGAGCATACTTGCAAAGCTGTTGGAAATAATATCTTATTTTCTTTTGCAAAGTGTCCTACAAGAAGCTCTGCTAAACTATGTGCATTAGTATATAGTTTATCTGTGAAATCTTTGAAATCAGAATTTTCTTTGTTATCAATAAGTGAGAATAAACCTTTTTCTGTTTCTCTTATTTTGTCATGTTCCATCCACATAATTTTGGGAGGTTGTGTGACTCCATGTTTTTCTAGATAGGAAAAAAGAACATTTTCTTCACGTAAGTAATGGCTTTTTGAAGCTTTAAGGTGATCAACAATGCTTATAATTTTATCCCATTTTTCCTTTACTATCTCTGTAAATGATTGCTTATCCTTAATATCTAAAGCTAACTCCCTTAATTCATTTGCAAATTTTGAAACCATTGTATGTTCTTGCATAAGAATGTTAATTGGATGTCCTTCAGGAGCTAAGTTTATGTCATCGCTCAATGATTCTTCTAAAACTGCCAGATGTGCATCACACATATGGTACATCTCTTCCGCTGGCATTCCTTCTTTTATTAATAATTCTTCAGCTTGTGAGATTTGAAGTGGTGTAAGTCCTTTCATTACTTCTTTGAACTCTTCTTTGACTTTAGCAGGATCTTCTCCCTCATGTAACCTTTTTATCAATTTCTTAATAATTTTCTTGTTTTCTTCTGCAGATTCACTGACTTTTTCATGCATTTCAATCACAACACACTTTTTTGACAATTAAAAGGAATTATAATCAATCCTTTTTTCATCGCTCGTAGGTTTTAGGAAGTCAATAAAAGTATTTAGCTTGGTCAAAAATATCCGCATAAAGTTTATTATTTGTAAAATATATATTACTATGTTCATAAATTCCAGAATACTAGAATACCCGTGTTCTACGACCTAGGTTTATAATAATTCTAAATGTGGTTATCATGAGTGACCAGCCTTTGAATTCAAAATATGACCTTAAACTATTTGTTCTTGAATCTCTTCAAGAATTAGCTGAACTTCATAAAGCGCTAGATAATCCAATCCGTCTTGAAATCCTTGCACGGCTTCTAGTTGAAGAAAAGGAATTCAAGAACCTGCAAGATGAGATGAATATACCTAAAACAACTCTAGCTAACCATCTTAATCAACTACTCGAAAAAGCGTTAGTTGAAAAATTGGAACGAGGACTCTACAGGATTTCTGACGATGGAGAAGATATCTTAAGATCGTCATCAAAAGTTTTCTTAGAAATCAAAATGAGAGAACAACAAAGGTTGGAAGCTATTAGTCGTCGCTATGAAGCGATGATTCAAAGATATACAAATACTAGCAGTGGGATAAAAATGAATGAAAACGAAAAATTTAGAATTGTAAAATTACCATCTATGAAAGTAGCATCATTTCATGCGATGGGAGAATTTTTAGGAGATCCAGAGGATAAAGCGTCTAAAAAACTTGGAAACTGGGCTAGACCTAGAGGAATGTTCGATGATCCTAAATTCAAGGTCTTTGGATTTAATAATCCTGATCCTAAATATAACAAAGAAACAAAAGAATTTCTGATAAACAAAGACAATCCTTATGGATATGAGTTTTGGGTTACTTTACCTCCAGATTTTGAAGTAGACGACGATATAAACACAAAAGAATTCGAAGGTGGCCTATATGTCGTAACTAGATGTAAAGGAGTTCATAAACTTGGAGAAGTTTGGAAAAATCTCTATGATTGGGTAAAAATTAACAACAAATACAAATTTGCACCTCATCAATGTCTTGAACACAATATAAACAAAGAAGAAGATGGTGAAAAAATTCTATTTGATGTCTATTTCCCCATTTCAGAATAATTCCTTTTTCTATTCTACTCTTTTTTTTTACAATAGATATATAATGCTATCATCCTACGCATGCCTATGAATGAAAATGAACAGGTATCCGAATGGGATATTTGGGTTAAAGATTTTATTAGCACTTGGATTGATGGTTTAATGGAGGGTATTAATAAAATAGATGATGAAAAAACAAGAAAACAAATTCTTGAAATAGCAGGTCGAGCATGTGCTCAAGCTCATTCAATAACATTATTTGAAGATACTTGGAAAGCAGTAGAAGGAGATATGGATAAACTTATCGAAGTTTTAAACGAAAAAATGGGTTCAGAAATATATACCAAGATTTCTGATAAAGAAATTTCAGTTTCTTATGAGAAATGCTATTGTCCATTAGTAGCTCTTGGATTGACTGATTCACCGATACTATGCAACTGTTCTATATATTGGTTAAAAGAAAACTTCGAAACTATTCTTGGAGATGAAGTTGTTGTGGATATCAATCAAGCAGTGTTAAGAGGAGGAAAAAGCTGTAATTTTACAATAAAAACAACTAACTAGCATAATTTAAAATTTAGATAAAACATTTTGTTGAGGTTTCTAGCTTTTCTATCCAACTAATTACTTTATCCCTGTATTCCATATCCTCATTGTATTCCATAAACAATCATTTGTTCAAACTACTAAAAATATTTCTGAAAACAGTAAGTCATTGTTAGAGATAAAGTAAATAAATGTTTCAGCATTTCTTATAGTAGCATTTCTAAGAATTAAACAACAAAGATAGAATCAGGAAGGACTAAGTGGTGATTATAATTTCAGAAGAAGAATTTGGTGAAGAAGGTGTTTCAAAAGATAAAGATTTCATAAAAATGTGGTTAGAGGATAGATTCTCAAAACATCTAGATGAAGAAGTTGGTGAAAAATTAAGAACAGAAATAATGGATGAATGGAGTCATCTTTCAAATAAGTCCCTTCCTGAAGAAAAAGCTCGATGGCTTAAAGGTGCAATGGAACGACTTGAAACGTCAATTGAAGATCATATTAAAAAAAAGGGAATTCTGAATGATTGTGGGTGTTTACTCACTGGGCCAATCTTCAATCAATTAACAGAAAAGTTTAACGAAACAAAAGATATAGATGAAGTACTAAAACTTAATCATACAATCACAGTCAAACTACATAAAAAAGCTCATGAAGAAGGATTCTGGAATGTTGATGCAAAAACGCTAGAATTAGTTAAGAATAATCCTTTAATTGAATCAGGCGTAAGAAAAGGGAGTAAAATCTACATACAAAAAGTACCTCATTCTTCTACAGAATACAATCAAACTAATGATGAGAAGGAAAAAAGAAAATTGTATTGAAGATTGGCC
>BPTO01000139.1 GCA_023705985.1 Candidatus Heimdallarchaeota archaeon
AATTTTATTTAAAATTATTGATTATGCTGTCCGAATATTATTTTGATTTAACTATAGATAATATTAATAAACTAAGCGAAAACGCAAAAATATTTGTTTTTGCTCATAAAATGGACTCAGTCCCTTTGAACAAGAGAGAACCAGTTTTTCAATCTATAAAGGAAATATTCGAAATAAGCAATTATAAGAATGTCGAGATGCATTCAACTTCGATTTTTGATGAAACTATTTGGGATGCTATGCAATTAGTACTATCTTATGCTTTTCCCCGCGATAATTCAAAATCAACAGAAATTAAAGATATAGTAACAAACTTCGATTTAGAATTCCTAGCCCTTTCAACAACACAAGGCTTAATTCTTTATTCTCAACCAGAGAGAGTTTCTGGTATAAATTTTGAGAGAGTAAAAAACGAGTTAACTAAATCCTATTTCCCCGGTCAGACACTAGAGTATTCTATGTTCACTATTGGAAACAAAGTTGTTTTCATGAAAGAACTTGCTGATGATATGGTTCTAACAGCTGTTTATCCCTCAGCAGAAATGCTCGAAGATACTCAACATCCTCTTAACAACATCAGTGAACAAATTTTGAAAATCTTCAAAACAGATGATCTAAAAGGTCAAGCTAAAATGAAGATGAAAGATCAACTTATTGAATATCTTAAAGATGTAATAAATCTTGAAGCTGAGCATCTTGAGAGAAGGTTAAATCAACGCATAAGTTTCAAATGTGATATCTGCGGAAAGAGTCTGAATAAATCTATACTTGATGTTGCAGTTGAAAACGCGGAAAATCTTGAACGAGGGATCAAATTGTCTTCTGGTTTCGGTTTAACTACAGTGGAGTTATTTCCAATACATGAGTGTGTAGAAGGATTTAGAGAAGTACCAATTTTCCTAGACTCAAATCTAGAATATAGAAGATATGAAAATAGTCGTCCAGTGTAATTTCATTAAACGCTTTTCATTTTTTTTCCTTTATCGAGCTAAAATTGTAAAGATTTTACTCATATTTAGTATATCAACATTAAAAATTCATTCAGAAGTCGGATTATCCTTCTGTTTTACTAGAAAATTCGCCAATTTCTTAATATCATCTTTAGTGAAGTTTATTTTCCCTGTTGGATCAACTGTTACTGTACTTGGTTCTGTTGCTGAATCTGATTCTAGTTGAACCTTTTCCTCAGTGGGTTGAACTTCTATTGTGGAAATTGGTTTTGTTTCAAGAGTAGGAACTGTTCCAACAGCTCGTATTTCTGGAGGTGGTGGTGCAACTATTGGTGGTTCTGTAGCATCTGTTGCAGAAGTTAGTTGTGTTTCCTCTTCTTCAAGTACTTCCTTGATTAGAACTTCTTCAGGTGTTGATACTTCTTCAGGTGTTTTTGTTTCACTGCTAGTTTTTTCAACTTCAAGAATCGGTAATGGAGCTTTTGGTGGCAAATCTATCTTCTGTTCTTCTTTCGTATCTGTTGATATGTCTGTTTGTATAACTTGTTCTTCAAGTAAAGGTTCTGTAACTTCATCTAATTTAATTGGTTGAACTTCTTCTTCTTCTTTTGGTACCACAGGTTTTATGACTTCTTTTTTAGGTCTAGGTGGTTTTGGAGGTATATCTTCTTTCTCTTCTACTGCACTGTGTTCAACAATTGGTTCAGTAATTGGCTCTGTAGTCTGTTTTGAAACATGTTGTTCAGTAATTTCAGTTTTTTCTGTTTCTTGGGGGATTTGACTTACTTGAATAGATTCCATGATTGTTTCAGGTTGTTGGACTGGTTGAACTTCTTCTTCTGTTGTTTCTGTAAGTTGTGTGTGTTTTTTCTGCAATACATCTGTTGATTGTGAAAACTTAAAAATTAACTCATAAAAAAGCTGTTTTTTCGCATCGGTTATCTCAGAAAAAGAGGTAATCATCAGAAAATTATCATCCATGTTGAAAATCATTGAGTGGACTTTATTATCAGAAGAAGGATAAACAGTACCAGTAGATTCTATCTCCTTTCCGAATGATTTGATTATTTGTTTAAATTCATGCAATGCTAGTAGATATTCCATTGATTTTTCTGGATTGGTAATACTATGAGAAGAAGCCCCAACTACTGGTGAAAGAGTTTTTTTATCAACAAGGACTATTTCAATAATATCATATTCTGATAAGTCAAAAGTAATATCCAATTTACCGAAAGTTGGCAGAATAGGTTGTACTTCAGGATTAAGGTAGTCCATTAATTGTTTAATGCGAGGATCTTCAGAGTGTTCAATTAGATACCCCTTAAATTCATCGCTTTCTTCGATTTTTTTACCAATGTGGGAAATTAGTTCAAAACGTTTTCTATTTATTCCCACTTCATCCATGATAGTAAAAATGAGTGTTTTCAAATCCTCAGGATAGTAAATACTTGTATTTTCGAATTCAATTTCGAATTTGGGAACGTCGAAAGATTCCCTAATATGTTGATGCAAAATTATCATCTTTTCTGGAGTAACCAAATCTATTTTATGACAAAGTACATAGATTTTACTATCAGGATTTTCTTTCCTAAGCTGACGAATGGTAAAACTAAATCTTCTCTCCGATTCTTCAAAAAGCTCAGGTTGAGTTACATCAATAACCCATATCAGTAGTTTAACATTAGAAAAAACAAGATGCCTAAAATGTGTAACAGCTTCATTCCAATAACTCTCTTGACCACCTGAATCTATTATTACACTCTTTTTCTCTTCGTCTAAGTATTGTCTTTGATAGTGAATGGTTGCCATGTAGTCTCCAACATCCTCAGGCATTTTATTAAAAAAGACAATGTCTTTAATAGCTGTTTTTCCAGCTGCTTGCAACCCCATGAACAGGATTTTATCCTCAACTTCAGGCGCATTTGTTTGATCTTTTCCATAGATTTCATCGAAGAGATAGGACATGTTAAAAACACCTTGGAATCATTGAAGTAACGTTTCACGTTAACAAAAACACTGCTTATTAATATTTTTATGTTACTGGCAATACTCTTTCTAAAACATTGAATAAAGAATAGGTGTTTTAAGCGTTATATTCTATATTATTTGCTTCTTTTAAAGATGCTAAAATAATAACAGTTGTCAATTTTCTTATTATTTCTATTTATTATTAAATCCCAGACAAAGCATTTTTGTTTTCGATATTTTAACATATAATGTACAAATCCAAATATAACTATATGTTTAACGATCTGTTGATGGCAGTAAATATAGATTTTTCGTAGATTGAAGTTTTGAAGATTTTAATGTTTTTTGATTTTCTAATATCTAATACATCCCTAATTTTCTGTGAAATTTTAGTATTTTGTTCTTTCTTTAGTAGATCTGTTTTGTGACAGAGAATTGTGATTTTAGCTCCTTTACTATATTTATTTAGGTTATCAATAGCTCTGTCAAAATAATGTTTTACCTTTTTCATTTCTTCCAACTTTGTAACGTCAACAACAAAAAATAGCACATTAATATCTGCAAAAACACTCTTTCTAAGTTTAGAATACAATTCTTCTAAATAAGATAATTGTCCTCCTAAATCGAAAACACTCAGTATTTGACCAGAAAAATCATATAGTTTTCTCTTTATTTTAACTGTTGCAGGTATTGATTTTGATATTTCGGGGTCTATACCGTCAAAGACAACTTGGATAATTGATGATTTTCCAGTTTGGGATAATCCTGTAAAAAGAATTTTATCAGTTCTCTTTTCTAGTGGTTTTTCTATAGAGCTATCCATCGCATCTAGTTCTTTTTGTAGGAAACTCATTATTCGATTATAGAGAAATATGGATTTAAGTATTTCCTAAAATACCAATCGATTATATCTCCTTTAAATCAACTTAAATACAACACCACAAAAAGCACTGATAATTCATTTTTTCTTTAATGTTTCAAGTTTTAGTTTCTTATTCTCTTTTACTGTTTAAATCTCGAGATAATTTGAAAACCACAGGATTTTTGTAATCAGGGCAACAAACTGTGCATGTGCCAGTTTTCTCTTCCCAAGGGAAATCTCCACCACTCTGCAAACCTAGAATGTATGGATAAAGGACATTGAAAGCTGCTGGACAAATTTTTCCCCTCTCTTCTGGAAAATTAAACTTATTACCAATTTCGTGTTTTTTGGGGCATTTCCCCGCTTCTAGAATGTTTACAACTTCTATCTCTATTTTTTCGTACCAAGACATTTAAATCACTTTTTCTCTTTTTCTTTTGCGTATGTTTTCACTCAATAAAAAATGTTATTGAGATTCTAACAAGTTTAAAACACCTTTATGATCCAAAAAACCCAATATACCACTATAAGCACGGCACCTATTGCACTTGGAATCTTCTTCTTACCTTCCAGTAATTTAATGGCAGAAGCGTTTACTGCACCAAAAATGAACATGAAGATTAAACTAGCAGCAGTAGCAACTAGTTCTATAGAGAAAAGCAATATAAATATAATACTCAAAATCCCAGAGATAGTAATGGCTCTTGCTGGAACTCTCGTTCTTGGATTTATTTTAGAGAAAGCTTTGGGAAGAACTTTTTCGTGAGAGAGCATATATGATAAACGTGAAGAACCCAAGAGCGTGGCATTAATCGCAGAAGCAGCTGATACAATTGCAGCAAATGCCATAATTCCTGCCCCAGCTACTCCTAGAAACATCCCTGCAGAATGAGTAAGGATAACTTCACCTATATCTTTTATTTCATCACTGTAACCAAGAACTCCGACAGTCACAATTGCAACAGAAATATAGAGAAAGAGAACGATTATGATTGAAGAATACATTCCAATAGGTAAATCTCTTTCAGGATTCTTCATCTCTTCCACACTATTTGAAAGGATTTCAAAACCTTCCATTGAGACGAAGATTAATACAGAGCTTGCTATAACTGGAAACGCACCATTTGGTAGAAAATTAGCAAAACTATCTTTCTTAATAGCAAAGATTCCAACTGTTATATACAATACTAAAATTGCAACTTTCACAAAAACGAGTATGTTTTGAGTTCTGGATGATTCTTTTACTCCTACTAAATTCAAACCTAAGAATAATAGAACACTTATTAATTGGAAAACAAAGACTGAAACTGATATATTGAAGAAGGGTAAAGTACTATCACCAAAAAGGTGCCACACCTCTCCCAGATATCTGCCAAAAGTCATTGCATAAAGGCTAATAGAAAAACTATACCCAAACCACAGAACTATCCCTAAAGCACCTGAAAACCATTTAGACTTGAAAGCTTCTCTGACATAAATAAACGCTCCACCAGCTTTAGGATATTTTAAGGCAAGCTTGACATAGCTATAAGCAGTAAAAGCGCTTACAATGCCAGCTAAAAGAAAAGCAAGAAAAGCACTAGGACCTGATTCATATATTACAAGACCTAAAACGCTGAAAACTCCCCCACCAATTAGTGCACCGATAGCAATACCTAGAGCTTCCTTTAAACCCAGCTCTTTGGAGAGCTCGACAACATCGTTGGAGTTCTTTTTGTTCTCTGCCATCGGTATCCCATTAAATGCCAATTTAATCACGGAATTTAAGAATATTTCTGTAATAGAAATAAGAAATACTGTAATATCTACTGTTAAGAAAGCAATTATTAAACAGCTTTAAGACGTTAATATTGAAGAAACAATAGCATATATTCCAAAAATTACTAAGTTTGCTATAATCGTTGACCATAACAGCTTCTTATTCCAAGTTCTAATGTATTGTCCATTGTTTAATCCAATTGGTATTAAATTGAACAACACGTAAATAAACATCAAAGAGGGAAATATGATAAGTCCTTGACGCATCTCAAGTGAGAAGAAACCAGTGAGTAATGTTACAATTGTAAAAATTTGAAAACCTAATATCCATAGTATTCCACTCAAAGCAATTTTCCCTCTTTCGATCACATTAGCAGTAAAATCTCTGAAAACAAGAAAAGACGGTAAGATGATAAAAGGTATAAATATACTTACAATGCCTAAAAGTAATCCTTGTAACCACAAAACATTACTACTACGAATTCCATAGTGGTTAGAAAGAATTTTTTGTAAAACTAAATGACCTCCAAAAATTACCAAGACTCCAAAAAATACAGTTAGAAAAGGCCATGGAAAGAGGAGATTCACTGGAAACTGTTCATCAATAGCTGCTCTAAACATTAGATGTAAGCACATAAAAATCGCTACTGCAACAGTTGCTATTAAAATATTGTAAATATTTGTTTTAAAACTATATAATGTATAGAAAGAAGAACGAATTAAGAATCTCTCCTCCGGTCTCATGTAATTTGCTTTTTGATCAGTACCAACTTTTCTTACAAAGGTTTCTCTCTTAGTTTTTCTACTCTCGGTTTCTTTTTTTGCTATCCTAGTAGTTGACAACTTAGCTTTTTTATATTCATCTGTTTGGAAAAGCCCTACCATAGGGCAATCGTGTTGTTCTGGTAATCTATGTTTCCCACAATAATATTGATTGCATAGTTTACATTTAAAAGGATAAACTTCTTCTTCTTTGCAATCTGGATATGAACAATTCTTCATTTTTGTGTTACCTTTTTATTGTCCATCATTTTTCTAACATATGGTGAACACATACACCTGGAGTTAGAAGCTTATCCCTGATTTTATTAGACAAAGATTTTGTAATTTTCTGAATTAGGTTTTTTCTCCTTGAACAACCAATTAACACCATATCAGGTTCATCTTTTTCGAAAATAAACTCTAAAGATGAACTCAAACCATGTCCAATTATGAATTTAGGTTGAATTATACGACCAAAAACTTTTGAATACTCATCGATATATTCTCTAAACGTCTTTTCTTCTTTTTTAATTTCAACTTCATTCCTCGCTTCAGAAAGAGGGATTAATCGAGGAACTTCTGCGACATGGTAAACTTTTACTTTAGCTCCCTTTTGTGGGGCAGCAATCGCTGATGCCCACCGTAGAAGGAAAGGGTCTCTATCTGAATAAGGTAATAGAACCGCTAAGTTTTTTATCTTTTTATGAAGTTTCAGCATTGATGGAGGAAAAACTTGTAAAATCTCAGCTTTAATATGAGGTATTATACTGTTAGATATACTACTTATAGTGATTTTATCAAAAAGAGTAGGTTTTCGTCTTCCAGACATAACAACAAGGCTTTGACGATGTTCATGCCAGTGATCTATTATTGCTTTAGAAATATTTTGCTTTTTAACTATTTTCAAGTCAAATTCGATTTCATATTTAGCAAGTTTTTTAAAGTATTCTTCAAAGAAAGGTTTTCGTGTTTTTCCGATATGGAGGAAATCTAGTTTTGAACCATATTCATGAGCGATAAAAAAAGCAGTATCCAATGCCATCTGCTCAAATTCAACTCCTTTGATGGGAACTAATATTCTATCTAAATGAACAAAGAATTCATCTTGAAAATTTAACTTGAGTTGAGATGGTATATTACTCATTCTACTGGTCGTTTTTACTGTCTTCTCATTTTATAAAAGGTTTGCTGATTTAATTTTCTCGTAAATCGATTATATCCTCTGTTCCTGGTCCTGTCCCTATTAAAGTTACCTTACATCGGGTTTTAGCTTCAATTGTATCAATGAACTCTAAAGCTTCACCCTTGAGGTTGTCAACATTATTGCTTTTTGCTATTTTAGGATAAACGATATCAAGTTTAGTTAATGCAATCTGAGTCGCACTGTTGATTCTAACAGCTTTTTTAGCGAGTTCAAAATTAAATGGAGCAGCTCTTCTGAGTCTTCCAGTTACAGCACCGTATTCTACCCATCCTTTTTCAATTGTTTCTTCTTCAGATAATTCACCAGGAAGTTCTCCTGTTCCTACTCTAGTAATAAATGATTTCATCACTACAATAACCTCATCAACTTTTTTAGGCCCAACACCTATATCTGAGCATATTGCTGAAGATGTAGTGTCTTTGGAAGTAACATAGGGGTAAGTACCATGGTAAAGAGATAAGAAAGTTGCTTGACTTCCTTCAGCTAGCACATTTTCTCCTTGATCAAGAGCGTCATTTATCTCTGTACTTACATCCGTTAGAAATTCCTGTAATTCCGGTATGTCTCTTGCTATTTTTAACGATCTCATTGCTCTATCCATATTTGCTGGACCTGTTCCACTTCCAGTTGAACCTATTTTACCAGAGAGATGCTTGTTTTTGGAATCCATTTCAATATGCTTGTCTTCAATGATTCCCACTTGGTAATCTATTCCTAGTTTACTTTGTGATTTTGTATCTTCAATTTCCTTGAATAAAACTTTAGTGTTAATAAGAACACCTGCTCCTATAAGGAGACGTGTATCAGGATTAATAAAGCCTGAAGGAATCAACCGTAATTTGTACTCTTTTCCTTTGAAAAATATCGTATGACCAGCATTTGGCCCAACACCGGCTCGAGCAACTATAGAAGGCTTATCTACTAAAGCTAGATGGGATAGAATTTTTCCTTTCCCCTCATCTCCCCAAAATCCACCACATATTATTGTAAGAGTCATTATTTAAAGATTTAAAGTATAAGATATAAATTTATCATTTGGATACATCATTGCGAAAAGCTAATAAAGTGCATAAACTAACTTTATATGAAGATTATGTCTATTTTTGGTGTTGTTAAAATAGTCTTAATGGGAGATTTTGCTACTGGAAAGACAACCTTAAAGCGATCATTTATGGGAATGCACTTAGATGAGAGGTATATGAGTACATTAGGTGTAGATCTTGCTTCTTATAATCATCAAGATGAAGATATGACGATAAAATATCAAATTTGGGATTTGGGAGGTCAAGAGGAATTCGTTGAAATCAGAAAGAAACAGTATAAAGGTGCTGAAGGTGGCCTTCTCGTCTTTGATAAGAGTAGAGATATGACTTTTGAAAATCTAGATACATGGTTAGATGAAATAAATTCTTCAATTGATACACCAGTTTTTCTTTTAATTCTAGGGAATAAAGACGACTTAGTATCTGAAGAGTTTAATAAAGAATGGGATGAAAAAGCATTAAAATATATCAAAGACAACGTATCAACTTATTCAAACATCAAGCTATTGGGCTATTTTTCAACCTGTGCTTTGCATGGTAGTAACGTAGAAAAAGCTTTTGTAAAAATAGGAAGAGAAATTATCAAAAGAAAAAGTGACCAAATGGTGATTTAGTTTTTAAAAAGAATTTTACACAAGTAAATAGTCATCAAAAAGAAAGAATTAAAACTGATAACATTAGAAAACGTGTAAGAATACTCTGGTTGTTACCATGGCAGATAGTATAATTGGACAATTTATTGTTGGCTTATTGCCAATATTAGTTTTCGTAGCATTATATCTCGGATTTTATATATGGGGAAGAAGGAAAAATAAAAAGAAGAAAGAAG
>BPTO01000140.1 GCA_023705985.1 Candidatus Heimdallarchaeota archaeon
AACAGTTACATTTTTAACTGCTCATCTAATATACTTTTTCTTTCAAGTTCCTTGTTTAAAATTTTATAAAATATAATTGTATTCTTTTTTTCGTTAAACAAATAGATACATATATCTTCAGTTTCATAGAAATCGCTTAATTTTGTAATAAATTCTTCTATAGTCGTTGCTAAAGATATTGAGGTTTTTGGTGAATGTGCGATTTGATATAAAGTTTTTAACCTCTCAATTTGGTTTTGGAGATTGTTACTACTATTCATTGTTCTATTAGAACTAGTGATTGCAGAATAAAAATGTAACTGTTGAAATCTTGATTTAATAGTTACATTTATCAATTCATCATTGCTAATATTTAGTACATCTAGGTTTCAAAACGTGAAACACAAAAGTTTAGTTAATCTGAAAAGATATTACAACTATATAAGAGAATTTAGTGAAATTTGCAGAATATTACTGAAAAAGTAACGAATAAACAAATAGAATAAATAGTCGTAAAATTCTATTTCATTTGATAAATGTACAGATAGTAATCGAGCAATAAGTAAGAGGGATTTACCTATGAACGAAAATAAGAATCCGATTAATATAATCATCTTGGGATTAGAAAATGCTGGAAAATCAACATTATTATACAGAATAGCTGGAAAAGGATTCATTCCCACCTTTACAACAATAGGTTTGAATGCAGAAATCATTCGAAAAGATGATCTGACATTTCAAGCAATAGACATTGGAGGCCAAAAACAATTTCGAGAAACATTATGGCCACATTATACTACAATAGCCAAAGGAGTCATTTTTGTTTTTGATATATTTGATAAACAAAAAATACATGATGCTAGAATATGGTTCAACAGTATATTGAGTTGGATTTCTAAAAGCGCTGTTATGGTTTTCCTTGCTAATAAAGTAGACCTAAAATCCGAAGCTAAAAACTTTCTTAGTAAAGAAACAATTATCAATGAATTCAGACTTGACAAAATTGCTTCCTATCCTGATAGATCTTTTAGGATTTTTGAAATATCTGCGAAAACTGGTAAAAACGTTGACGAATCTATGAATTGGTTATTTCATAAAATCCGTCAATCAGTAAGTAACAAAACCACTATCTCTTTTGTTTTCATTTACAACAAATCTGATGAGCTTGTATATGAAAATTCTAGAATCTCTGTAACAAATGAGACTAAATCTCTTATTTTGGATAGAATAAGCAATATGCGAGAAATTGAGGTTAAATACCAAAACATTTCTACACAAGTTTTTACTGCGTGTATTACCGTGGAGAAAGGTTTCAGTATTTGTATCGGATCAATAAACAGGATGGGAAATCAAGATTTACAAACAGCTTCCTATTCTATCTCTAGTCTTATTAAGAATGAGTTATCCCCAATTGAAGATTATGTTGATAAACTTGATTCTATAATAAACACTGCTCTAATACAAAATAAAAACTTGAAACAAGAAGATTAATATGTTAAATGCGAAAGAAATATCAATAAAAACAAAACTGTATATATGATAAGATATTTTTAAGTGAGAAATAATCTAGGTTAGGAATGGTCATATTGAAAAGATTTAAAGTACTAGTTCTTGGAGATGTTAATTCTGGAAAGTCAACTCTTTTTCGTAGTCTTGCACAAATAGAACCCGATGTAAAAGAAAAACCATCTATCAGGATGGATATCTATGAGATAATTAAGCGTTTTGAAGATGAAAGATATTTGATAGAACTTCACGATATTCCTGGAAGAGAACTGGTGAAAACTGCCAAATCAAAGGTTTATGATTCGACAGATGGGGCACTTGTTGTTTATGATATAAGCTCTCCAGATACTTTTAGGCATACTTATTTTTGGATCGAAGAATTAACAAGCTATAGCGGGAGAAAACACGTTCCCATAGTTTTGGTTGGTAATAAATCTGATCTGAGAGAGAAATCAGATAGAACATTGAATCCAATAGATGCTAAGCAACTAATATTCCGTTTAAATCGAACATCTATGCGAGATAACGTTGAACATTCTTATGAAGAAGTATCAGCAAAAGAGAAGAAAGGTCTTTACCGCCTCTTGGATGTTATCTTAAGGTCTATGATCAAGTACGAACGGTCTAAGTAAAAAACTAAGTGTTTTGCTATGTTCCTTTTTGCTCATGAAGGTTATACAATATTATTTGCTGAAATAATTTCTTTAATATATTATTTTCTATGGTTTAAAAAGAGGTCAAAGAGTACAGAAGATAAATGGGGAATTAATTACTTTTCAATCTTTGCAATCCTCTTTGGAGCTATGGGACCTGATCTTATAGATAAAATATTGATACAACCTTTCACAGGTTTTGGTAGGCATATAGGTCACAGCCTTCTATTTAACTTACTGATTTCAATTGCAGTTTTTCTTGTTTTCAGGAAAAGAAAAAGAGTTTATCTAGGATTTATTTTAGGATGGCAGATGCACATTTTGTTAGATGTTGGTGGATTTATACCTTGGTTCTATCCTTTCATTCAATATGAGTTTCAACCTAGAATATTATCTTTCTGGGAAATGTTAAGTCAACCAACAGTATATATTAACGAGATAATTGGCTTATTATGTCTGACAGCTATTCTTTTACTATATTTGAAAAGAAAAGTACAAATCAAGAATATTCTTTTCAATGATTTGAAGAAAGATTTCTCTATCAAATAGGTTAAGAAAAATATAAAGACTGATAGATTTTTTGTTCATTATGGATTCATATATTGAAAAAATAAGAGCTGATTCACCAACACTTAACGAATTAACTTTCTTAAATCACGCTTCAACAGGTCCATTACATGGAAAAACAGCAAAAGCAATGCAGGAATATTTAGATTTTTGGAAGCAGTTCGATTTCACAGAAGCAAAAAACAAAAAAGAAGAATCTCGTGCTCTTTTTGCCAAACTTACTAATGCTAAGAAAGAGGAAATAACTTTTACTTCTGATGTAACTCAAGGGACAAATATTGCCCTTAATGTTATGAATTATGATAAAAATAGCAATATAGTTTGTTATTGGAATGATTATGTGTCTCAAGTGTATAGCGCATTATTTTTACAAAAAACAAAAGGTGTAGAATATAGAACAGTACAAGATAGAAATGGGATTATACTTCCTGAAGATTTTGCAGAAAAAATCGATAAGAACACAAAAATCGTCTTGATAAGTCATGTGCAATGGTTAAACGGGTTTAAAGCCGACGTGAAAGAAATAGCAAAAATTGCACATGAAAATGATGCAAAAATAGTTGTGGATACAATTCAATCAACTGGTGTTATGAAAAATGATGTGAGAGATTGGGATGTAGATTTTCTAGCATGTGGTGTCGCGAAATGGTTACTTGGACCCAACCAGACAGGATTTTTCTTTATGAAAGAGGAATTGGTGGATGAATATTATCCACCTTTTGCAGGTTATCAAGGAACAGATTATGGAAATATTGAGGCTCCTTATTGGGATGTTAATAAATTAGAATTTTTGCAAACAATCGATAAATTCTCCATCTCTAACACCGGTAACATGATGTATCATGTAGCATATGCAGGAATGAAAATCATAGATGATTATGGAATAGAAAATGTCGAGAAGAGAATCTTAGATCTAACTGATTATCTTATAGGAAAATTAGAAGAAATGCCAGATAAAACCTTTTTGACACCTCTAGAAAAGGATTTTAGATCGGGAATAATAAATGTAAAATTGAAGAACAGTATCGAATTAGCTAAGAAACTATCAACTCGAAAAATTGTCGTTTCTAGTAGGTATGGTGGATTAAGAATTAGTCCACATTTCTATAATTCCCAAGAAGATATTGATATACTGACAAAAGAAATGAAACTGTTACTTGACTAGAATTTATCTTTTTTCATCTAATTTTGTATACGCCTTCTAGAAAGATATAAAAAGGTGTAATTAATTTTTCCAAAAACGCAGTTTATTTGTGGTGTGATAATGTTTAAGAAAAAGAAAGAAAAAGAACCGATAACTGAAAAAGTTATCACTCCTTGGCACAATCTCAAAATAAAAAAAGTTTATCAGAAATTGAGTACAAGCGACAAAGGACTTAGTGAACAAGAAATAGTCAGTAGACTACTAACCTATGGTCCTAACAAGATTACAATAACTGACCGTTTCAAAATACTGAAAATGCTATATCAACAGTTTACTAGTTTTCTAGTTATACTTCTTATTGTTGCTGGAACAATTAGTTTAACGCTTGGATTGCTTGATATAAGTGGACATGGAGGACAATCTGAAATTATTGATGCTATTGCAATCTTTGCTATAGTTATAATAAATGCAATCATAGGTTTCGTGCAAGATTACAGATCTAACCAAGCTTTAGAGAAACTAAAAGAATATTTCGAACAAGATGTTGTTGTAGTGAGAGATGGGAAGGAGGAAATAATTCATGCTAGTGATCTTGTACCGGGAGATTATATCAAACTCGAAGTAGGAGATAAAATACCAGCTGATAGCAGGCTCGTTACTGCAAATAATTTCAAAGTAGATGAAGCTTCACTTACTGGAGAATCTTCTTCAATAACTAAAAGTTTGGAGCTAGTTCCAGAAGAAGCAAGAATTCATGATAAAAAGAATATGATCTTCAGCGGAACAACTTGCGTTTATGGTAGAGGAGACGCTGTTGTCATTAGCACAGGAATGAACACTGAAATGGGTAAAATTGCAGAATTAACCCAAGTTAAAGATGAATTAACGCCACTTCAACATGCACTAGATAAGTTAGGAAAAGTACTAGGGGTAATTATTATAGTATTGTGTATAATTGTAATGGCTGTTGATATCTCACTAGGAGAAAGTGTTCTAGAAAGCTTTGAAACTGCAGTTGCTTTAGCTATTTCAGCTGTACCAGAAGGATTACCAGCAGCGATCGTTATTACTTTAGCTATTGGTGTATCAAAAATGGCTAAAAGGAAGACGATAGTCTCACGATTACCAGCTGTAGAAACTTTAGGTTCAGTAGATTATATTTGCAGTGACAAAACTGGTACCTTGACACGCAACGAGATGACTGTTAAAGAAGTCTGGACATTGGATGGTAAAACAAAGGTTGGAGGATCAGGATATTTACTAAAAGGTGATTTCACTCTAGAAGGTAAGAAGATTAATCCTAAAGATTCAAAATCTTTGAACAAACTGATAGAGACTTCTTATCATTGTAATAATGCAGGTGTACTACGTAATGGTAACAAAATTGACATTAAAGGTGACCCTACAGAAGCTGCATTGATAGTTTTAGCAGAAAAAGCTGGATATACTAAAGAGATGTTAAAAAAGATGGATCATGAGATTTTCTTCGATTCTGATAGGAAAAGAATGACAACAATCCATCTAGACAATGGTAAAAAAATAGCTTACATGAAAGGAAGTCCTCCTGTTGTTATAACACGCTGTAATACAGCAATGGAAAATGGGAAATTCACAAAAATAACAAAAGAGTTAGAGCAAAATATCATGAGCGCTAACCTCGAAATGTCAAAAAGAGCTCTAAGAGTTCTAGCAATCGCATATAAAGAAATACCTGAGAATTATGACAAAGAAAATGTTGACGAAATAGAGGATAACATGATTTTCCTAGGATTAACCGGAATGATTGATCCTGCAAGACCAGAAGTTAAAGAAGCTATAATAGAATGTGAAATAGCTGGAATAACAACAGTCATGATAACAGGAGATCAAGAAGCAACAGCTATGGCAGTAGCATCCGAAATAGGAATTATAAAAAGTAAGCACGATTTCGTTATAAGTGGTGAAGATTTCGCTTTAATGACTGATGAAGAACTTATTGAGAAAATAGACAAAATAAAGGTCTATAGTAGAATGAGTCCTAAAGATAAATTCAGAGTAGTTGAGATATTACAAAAGAAAGATCACATAGTAGCAGTTACAGGTGATGGAGTCAATGATGCTCCAGCACTTAAGAAAGCAGATATAGGCGTTGCAATGGGAATAACTGGTACTGATGTTAGCAAAGAAGTAGCAGATATGGTAATTACCGATGATGCATTCAGCACTATTGTTACAGCTGTTGAACAAGGTCGTAATATCTTCGAGAACATGAAAAAATTCATCCGCTATCTACTCAGTTGCAATTTCGACGAGATTTTTGCTGTTCTAATTATTTACGCTGCTTTCCGTCATTTACCTTTCTTACCATTACAGATTCTCTTCCTCAACTTGTTAACTGATGCGCTACCAGCTTTATCTTTATCCTTTGATCCTTATGATCCTGAGCTTATGAAACGCCCTCCTAGAGGTAAGAAATCTTCATTTGTTCGTGATATGTATCTCTTTGCCGTGGTAGCTGGCTTTGTTGCTTTAATTGCTTCAGTAAGCATTTGGATAATAGGCTATTTAGAACTTGGTCCTAATTTACCAATCTTCCACGAATGGGCTATAGCTCAAGGAATAGATCCAATAACAACTCCTGAATTGTATCAAGAATATATTATACATGCAAGAGTTTCGTATGCACAGACTCTAGCTTTTGTTACAACGCTTTCGTTTGAATTATGGTTCGTGTTTATAGCACGGAATAATAATGAGACGCCTTTACTTAAATCTAAACCCTTTAAGAACAAATACTTGATTGGTGCTGTAATATTATCTTGGATTTTCCTCTTAGGTGCTATCTATATTCCGGCATTCCAAGCAATCTTTACGGGTTTCAAACCTGCGGATTCAATAAGTTACGTTGTGAATGGTGACACGCTTCATGCGGCTGTATCCTTTGGTTATTATGCATTGACTGGTATAGATTGGGCAATCATACTTGGTTTCACTATTGGTCTATGTATCTTAATTGAACTAGCCAGGTATGGTTTCAGAACTGAATGGTTTAAGAAACAAGCAGCTAAAATGAGCCGTTCTTAAACACTTCCCTCTTTTTTTTTTATATATTTCTTCTTCCCACATTGTACAAAAAACTTGATTTATAGGAATAAACATTGTTTTACTAGTAGTAGGAACACTACTGTTTGTTAGGGCTACTAGAAAAGCAAGAATAGATGGTTCACTATCTCAGTACTAGAATAATCTTTTTTCTAAACTCCCATTAAACTATAAATTGAATTGATTAAATTTGTAAAAGATTTTTCAACATTCTCCCCTGTTTTTGCAGATGTCTCCATGTAAGATATTTTAAACCCTCCCCATTGAGATAATGTCATAGCATAAGCTTCTGCTGCCATTTTAGTGACTTGAATTTCTGGTGGTGAAGTTTCCCTCAGATCAGATTTGTTTCCAATAATAATCATGGGTACTAGCTTATTATCATTAAATTTTATGAGTTCATTGATCCAGTAATCTATATTTGAAAAAGTGTTAGGACGGGTAATGTCGAAAACAACTACTGCTCCATAGCAACCCATGTAATAAGCCCCTCGAACATCGGAAAAACGTTGTTGACCAGCCAAATCCCAGATTTGAAGTTTAACTGGATAACCCTCAAAATCTAAATCTTTAATACTGAAGTCTGCACCAATCGTTAAGATGTAATTCTCTCTAAAACTCTTTCCCATGAACGTTCTACGGAGACTAGTTTTTCCTACTGCACCGTCACCTATTAGTACTATTTTGAATGTTTGATTGGTGTTGAAAGTCATTTTCCTAAATATATTGCTCATTGTTTATATATATTCTTGTTGGTAAAACAATCATTTATTTTTGCTTAAGACTAACATTTAAAACCCATTGTGACTATTGATAATATAGTGATCAGTGTGCGAATTAGAGACACAACCGAATTTTTTGTTCTTAAAAACCATGAAAAAGAAGAATTTAATCTTTCACGAAAACTTGATGAAATAACCAATTTTATCAGAAAAGAGAGAAAGAAGAGAAGGGAGATTTAATTATTGATAAAGAGATGAATTTTATGTTAAAAGAAGGAGATTTAGCACCAGATTTTTGTTTAACAAATCAAGAAGGAAAAGATGTATGTCTTAAAGATTTTAAGGGACAATGGGTTGTATTATATTTTTATCCGAGAGATAACACACCAGGCTGTACTCTAGAAGCTAAAGGCTTTACAAAGAATATTGATGCATTTATAGAGAAGGATGCTGTTGTTATTGGAGTAAGCAAGGATTCTGTCAACAGTCATGTTAAATTTATTTCTAAACACAAGCTAAAAATATCCTTACTTAGCGATCCTGAACATAAAGTGATGGAGAAGTATGATTCTTGGATAAAAAAGAAGCTTTACGGTAAAGAATATTTTGGTACTCAACGAAACACATTCTTGATCGATCCTGAAGCTAAAATCCTTAAAATCTGGAAAAAAGTGAAAGTAAGAGGACATGTCGACGAAGTTATGTTGACCTTGAATTAAAAGAAAAAGGAGATAGAAAAATGGAGCTAAAGTACGCAATTAGTAAAAGAAGAGCTTTAAGAGCGTTTGAACCCATTGAAATACTTGATGAAATGATCAAGGAAGTAGCAGAAACAGCTGTAAGAGCTGCTTCTTGTGCAAATAAGCAACCATGGAGATTTGTCTTTGTAAAAGGTAAAGAAGCTTTGTCTAAATTACATGAAACTTTAGTTAGCAGGAATTATTGGGCAAAAGATGCGTCAATGTTAATAGCTGTTTCAAGCAAAAAGGAACTTGATTGCGTTGTTGGTAATAGAGAATATTATTTGTTCGATACAGGAATGGCAACTGCTCAGCTGATGTTAGCAATTGTCGAAAAAGGTTTAGTTGCTCATGCTATGGCAGGTTTCAATTCAGAACTAGCAAAAAAAGCTTTAAACATTCCAGAAGACATGAATTTAATTACTCTTATTGCTGTTGGAAAGCATAGTGAAGATTTCTCAAAACTAGGTAAAAAACATCAAGAAACAGAGAAGATTCGATCTACAAGAAAACCATTCGAAGAATACGCTTATATTGATGAATTTAAGGGATAAAACCTTTTTCCTATATTGTTGTAAGATTTCTTCATTAATGTAAGTTTACTTTTTTAGTTTATTTGTACACTTTTTTATCGCTAGTAATATAAGAATCTTTATTTAATTAAATTTCAAGAATATTAGATAGTAATTCTTAAAGGAGATTCAAATATGAAAATGAAATTTATAGGTTTACTTACTATATTATTAATGGCAGGTGCTCTTCCTGTTATAGCAGAGGATGGACCTACAGGCACTCTAACCTGGCACAGCAGTATTGTACCAGATGTAAGAATCGCTTGGAGAGTAACATCGTTTGGACTGGGAGATCACTATGAAATTGGATATGAAGAAATCGAAATTGGAGATACAATAGGTTTCTATATCGATGATTTTCCTGAAACCAACGCAAGATCGGAAG
>BPTO01000141.1 GCA_023705985.1 Candidatus Heimdallarchaeota archaeon
ACCACCGAGATCTACACTCTTTCCCTACACGACGCTCTTCCGATCTATTCCCGTTTTAAAGATAAAATAGGGAGTCTAAATAATATTATTGAAACAGCGTTTGAAGATGCAAGGTTAATCCCTCAATTCATCGAATCTCAGGAAAATACATTAAAAGGGATAAATCAAGAAATTTCTGAGCTCACTGAAAAACTAAGCAATAGTAAAGATACTATTCAAAGTGTTAAATCAGAAATTGAAATTCAAGAATCCACGAAAAATGATTTAGTAGTTAAAGAAGAGCAAAACCGTGAGACCGTCAATTCTTTAGATTCAGAAATAGCAGAATTCAAACAAAGAAATGAACAATTACAACTAGAATATGATACTGTAAAACAGCAGGCTCAGCAAAAAAAAGAAGAGTACCACAACCTTCAGATAAAAGTCAAGGAAGAATTATCAAAAATTGAAACAAAAATCAAGGAAGCAGAAGATAAACTAAAAGCAGCCAAAGAGGAGAACAAGCTAATAGTCTATTTAATGGAAGCAGGACTTTTAGATGTACCAGAAGCCGAACTAGTAGCAATGATTGCATCTCATCCTGAAGGAATGAAGATTGAAGAAATTAAAGGAAAGGTGAAGATACCTCCAGTTAGAGTGCAACCAATACTCAATAATTTGTTGGAGAAGATATTAGTCTACAATGAACACCAAGAATTGTACACTATTAAAGAAGATATCAAAGAAGAACTCTAATAACAATTTTTCCAAAGCTTTTTCTTTTTTATGTAATATCTTGTTTTATTATTGGGAAATTGGTTTGTTAGAAATCATCTATGTAATACTGTAATCTTTTTAAAGAGAGTAAAACTTCAGAAATCAACCTTTGTTTAATGTATGTATTGAGGTTGTGTTATATGACTGACTATGTTGAAAGAGTTTATAACCAAGTAATTGAGAAAAACCCTTCTCAACCTGAGTTTCATCAGGCTGTAAATGAGGTACTGGAGAGCTTAACTCCTGTTTTCGAAAAAGAGCCAAAATTTGAACAATACAAAATTTTGGAAAGAATCACTGAACCTGAACGTGTGATCATATTTCGTGTCCCTTGGGTAGATGATAATGGCGAAATCCAAGTTAACCGAGGTATGAGAGTTCAATTCAATTCTGCTATCGGACCCTACAAAGGTGGTCTCCGTTTCCATCCAAGTGTAAACCTTGGTATCATCAAATTCCTCGGTTTTGAACAAATCTTCAAAAACTCCCTAACTGGGCTCGCAATGGGTGGAGGTAAAGGAGGATCAGACTTTAACCCGAAAGGGAAATCAGACAATGAAGTTATGCGCTTCTGCCAATCATTTATGACCGAACTTTACAGATATATTGGAGGACGTATTGATGTTCCAGCAGGTGACATTGGTGTAGGAGCTCGTGAAATTGGCTACCTTTATGGGCAATGGAAGAAAATCACCCAAAGTTTTGAACCTGTTTTGACTGGGAAATCCCGAGAATGGGGTGGTTCACTCATCCGTCCTGAAGCCACTGGATATGGTTCTGTATATTTTGCTGTAGAAATGCTCAAAACAAAAAACATTGATATTAAAGACAAAACTTGTCTTGTTTCTGGTTCAGGTAATGTAGCGCAATATGCCACTGAAAAATGTATTGAGTTAGGTGCTAAAGTTATTACACTCTCTGACTCAAGCGGATTTATCTATGATCCAGAAGGTGTTACTAGAGAAAAACTAGATTTCGTTCTTGAACTCAAGAACATCAGAAGAGGTAGAATTAAAGAATACGCTGAAAAATTCAATGTTGATTACTATCCTGATGAAAGACCATGGAAAATAGAAGATGTTGACATAGCTTTCCCAAGTGCAACACAAAATGAAATTAACAGAGACGAGGCTAAAGTACTAGTAAACAATGGTGTTATTGCTGTTTCTGAAGGAGCTAATATGCCTTCAACACTTGAAGCTACAGATATCTTCATTGAAAATGGTGTCCTCTTTGGTCCTGGGAAAGCAGCTAATGCTGGTGGTGTATCAACATCTGGTCTAGAAATGGCTCAAAACTTCTCATTTACCTCTTGGAATCGTGAAACTGTAGATAACAAACTTCATGAAATCATGATTAACATCCATAAAATGGTTTACGAAGCCGCTAAGGACTATGGAGAACCAAATAATTATGTTTTAGGTGCAAATATTGCTGGTTTCAAGAAAGTTGCCAATGCCATGATTGCACAAGGGCACTGGTAAAAATAATGGATAATTAGACGGAAACTTTCCGTCAACTTTTATTCTCCTTTACCCTTTTTTTTCGGTTTTATTATCAATCCTTCTCCTTTTTGTGCGTCAATTCTAATTATAAATGGGTTCTTGACTCTAATATGACGAACATACTCTAGATCAGTAATAACTTTCTGCTGGTCAATCCATTTCCAGTCAATAAAATGGTGATTTGATTCATGTTTAATGTGTAAATAGCCTATATTAGAATTTACAATATTTGTAAAGAAATGGCTCCCTTGTGAGAAGTCAATATTAAAATCTTTCAAGTTTGCTTCTATCATAGCTCCGACTCCACTAATGTGTTGCCATTTCACTGGGATACCTAGAAAACGGTCAGCAGTACCCCAACGTCCGAAACCTACTAAAATGTAAGGTCTTTTTTCTTCTAATAATTTTGCGTTAAGTTTACTGATTTCCCCCGCCATTTCTAGAGTTTTTGTTCTATTGAAATTCTTTGGTTTTACAAAAACTATATCACGTATATCTTTTCTAAGAAGATTACCAGATACATTTGAAGAATAAGCTAAAATTTGGTTTATATTTATTGCTTCAATATCCACAGAATGTAAAGCCTCTTGTTGCAAAAATGGTCGAATTTGCAAAAAGTAAAATATATCATTCTCTTTGGAGCTCTTTTTGAAATTCACAGCAAATTCAATCTCTATTGAACAACCCATTACACTTTCTCCAACTGAAAGTACTTTAGAGACCAATTCAGCTAGCTTAAAGTTTTTGTACTTCAGTTGTTGATTGAATGTTATAACTGGAGAACCTTCACCGTAAAAACCACTCTGAAGACTTTGAGAAGTGAAATCGTAAGTGTCCGCAATTTTTGTTAATGTATTATCCTTAATTGCATCACTTAAATTGAGATCTATTACAAAGGGGTCATCAAGCAGAATGTCAAACTCTTTTTCCACTAGATCAATTGCATAGAATTTCGATTGACTATGTTCTAGGAGTAAATCAGGAGTGGAGTAAAAATTGAGTTTTGGATATTTGGGACAGAATCTAACTGATGACCCTCCTTCTACGATTATTTTGCCTAAACCTAACGCTACTTGAGAGATTCTGTCTTCTGGTTTCATATAATCTCCAAAGGGATAATAATTGTAAGAGGATGCTGTTCCTGAAAAATCAGGATAAAATCTATTATTATGCTCATTTCCAACAACGTTTTGGATAACTATAGCCATTTTAGATTCTTCTACAGTTTGATTAATTGCTTCAGAATAAGACCGAGCTAGTTCTAGAAAAGGTGAGGCATATACAAGTTTTATTGCTGTGTATAATTGCTCTAATCGTTTTTCTATTTCATCATTATTATTAGGAATCATATATGTATTGAAGATTCCTGCAAAAGGTTGGTAAGCTGAATCTTCTAAAAGGCTTGATGAACGGACAGCTAGCGGAGTGTCCATCTCTTTTAGGAGGAAACGTAAATCACTACGAAGACTCTCAGATAACTTGGCGTTTACAAACTTCTTTCTAATGTCATCATCTGAAATTCTCGAAAGAGCAAAATCATAAAGGTTATTATCTTCCATGAATCTATCAAATTCATCAGTTCCAATTACAATTGTTTTTGGAATATCTATTATTATATTTTTAAATTCATCTCCAATTAAGAATGAATTCAGAAGAAACATGAGAAAAGCTAATCCTCTACCTTTACCGCCAAGTGAGCCAGGCCTTAGCCTAAGAAAGAGAATCTCTGGATGGTAGTTCTCACGAGAGAAATCATTAACAATCCCTCTTGTTTTTTCAAAAACTATTTCTTTAACAGTATCAAGTAAAAACTGTCTTAATTCTACTGCTGAAAATTCTGAAACTTTTCTCGGTTTCAATTTGTGAGCTGTCTCAAATTCCCCTCTTGCATTAAGCCAATTAGAAAAATGATCGTTTGTTCCATGATAAACTAGTGTTTCGGGGGGAACTATACTGAGTTGATTGTAAAAATCTATTACATCCTTGACCTTTGCAATAGGTTTACCTTTACTAGTTTGAAAAACAAAATCACCAAAACCCACTCGTTTAAGAAGCCATTTTCGAATATCCCACATCATTCCATGACTTCGTTTGTGAATAAACCAACAACCAAGTTTTCTAGCTTTATCTCCATATTTTTCTTTACTGGATTGAAGAACTATTGGCAAGTTACTTGTTTCTTTCTTTAGTTTCTCAACGAATGCAAATCCAGCATTTTTATCAAGTATTCCATCTTTTGGGAATTCAATATCAGAGACAATACCAAGAACATTATCTTTGTATTTTTCATAGTAAAGCATTGCTTCCTCATAAGTCTCAGCTAAAAGAATTTTAGGTCGGATTCTCATCTTAAGTAAATCTTGAAAATCATTTGTTCCTTCAGTGGTTAATCGGTGGGTTTGACGCATTAACTCACCATAAAGTTCAGGTAGGAGAAGAGAGTAAAAACGGATAGAATCATCAACAAAAATAAAAACTCTAACATGTCCATGTTTAGTGTCATAATCTACGTTAAATTTATCTTCTAAGTGCTTAATTATAGCCACGAAAATTTTGGAATCCCCATTCCAGACAAATATTCTATCTATACCTTCTCTTTTTTCATAATCAGGTAAATATTTAATCTCTACCACACTTGTTAGGAGAAGAATAACTGGAATATCATGGATTTCTTTTACTTTTCTTCCAAAGGAGAAAGCATCCATATCTCCAAGTCTTCTCATGGTAATTACTAAATCGAATTTCTTTTCTTGTATCATTTCAAGAGCCATAGCTGCAGAAGATACTCGAGTTATGCGAGGAAGAGTTCTGAGATTTAAGGTCTTAAATTCTTCATATATTTGATCAGAAAGACGACCATCTTCCTCAATCAAGAAGGAATCATAAATACTACTAACAAGAAGAACATTACTCATTCTTATAGCCATTAATTCATGAAAAATTTTGTATTTCGGTTTGTACTCAAGATAGAATGTTTCCTCATCTTTTGTGGTAGCCAACTTGCTTCCTCCTCAACATATAGAACAATATGTCAAACTAATATAAGTCTTTTATTTCATAAAGAATAAAAAATAGAAAAAGGATAATAAATTCTTCAACCACTTACTTCTCTGGACGGCTCTTTCCCCTCTTTTCCAGTTGTTTTCACAAATAGCATAAATACAAGAGCGATTGCTAGGAATACTATTGAATATAAAAAGAGATACTTAACCCCCATTAAATCCCATAGTGCTCCTGCAATAACTGGAGAAAGAATCGCTGCGGTTGCTACGAAGAAATAATAAAGTCCAGTAAGTGTTCCTAGTTTTTTTGTACCCGCCATTTCCCAAACAATTACAATACTATTAACATTGATCATAGCCCAGAAAATACCTCCTAAGAACAACATCATCCCAACTATAATTATCTCCCAAGTCCACTTAAAAGGTAAAAAGGTTATGAATTCTTGTAGTGCTGAAATTGGGAATAATGAGAAAAACACGATTGGAATTAAAACAATCGAAAGTCCAATAATACCAATTATTATTATTTTTCGCCGATCTATTTTCTTTGCCATCAAGCCTGCTGGAATAGCTGCTAAAATGAAAGTTAAGGAATATATGCCTAGTAACATAGAAGCATCAGCTTCAGCCATATTGAGGTGATAAGCAGCATAAGTACTAAACCATGTTTCTAAGGCGTTAAATGCAAAAAACCATGATGAAATCGCCAATAAAATGAAGAGAAGACTTTTATCTTTGCTAGTAAAAATCTCTTTTATCGCTTCAAAAAGCTTAACTTTTTCCTTAACTTCAACATCAACGCGCTTTTTTGATTCTTTAATAGTGAGTATAAGAGCAACTAAACATAGAAGCATTATAACAGACACAATCCAGAAGGACAAATTGGGGTTGATTTTATAAACAGCAGATATAACGAAAAGACCGATTAAAGCTCCTACACCGCCCATTAGATTTATCACAGCATTACCTCGACTTCTGAACGCTTTAGGCACTAAATCAGGCATTAAAGCTACTACAGGAGCTCTGTAGAGCGCCATAGCAATGTTAAAACCACCGATAGCTACAAGTAGTAAAATTAGCATTTCTTGAAAAGTAGAAAGTAAACCGAAGAAAATTGCTGCAATTGGAATGCCAATGATAATAAAAGGCATTCTTCGACCCCATTTAGTCCAGATATTGTCACTAACGTTTCCCAACCATGGTTGAAGCGTAATAGCTGCGATGTTGTCGAGAACCATTATAACTCCAATTACTGTTTTTTCTCCTTGGAAATTTAATAAGTTATCTAAGTATCTCGGCACATAAATATTGAACATCGCCCACGTTATAGCTGTTGTAAAGAAACCCAGGCCTAAAACAGCAGTAAAAACATAAGAGAAACTCCTCCCCTCTTTTGCATCTTTATAATTGTTTTTCATTTTACTAAAGAATTGCATGAATATAGAGAATAGAAGATTTATGTTTTATTAACATTTTTGATAGAAAAGAGTTAAAATATTGGAAAAACGGAGGAGAAGACATTTTTTTCGGGTACTGATTTATTGTTTCACTCAACCTTTATAAATGAAACAATTCGTTGCAGTCAGTTCTTTTTAAAAAAGACGCTTTGTTTCACCTAATTGAATATTATTGCCCAAGTACTAAAACAAAGTATGAAGGTTCTATTATCTGGGGCATTTGGGAATGTTGGAGAAAGTACTCTTAAAGAGTTACTGAAGAAAGGTTATGATGTTAGATGTTTTGATTTAAAGAATCCTAGAAACGCAAGAATTAGGAATAAAGTATCAAAATATGGAAATTTCGAAGTCATTTGGGGGGACATAAGAGACAAAGAAACCGTTAACAATTTGGTTCAGGGTATCGATTGCATAATTCACCTTGCATCTATAATCCCACCTTTGGCATATGAACAACCGAAACTAGCCTATGAAGTAAATGTTCAAGGAACAAAAAATCTAATTAATGCTGCTGAAAAAATGGAAAATCTACCTAAATTCATTTATTCTTCATCCATTGCTGTCCACGGCAATACAATGAATAAAAAACCACCCACGAAGATAAATGATTCATTTAAGCCATTAGATTATGATAACTATGCAAAGCACAAAATTGAGATAGAACAAACTCTATGGGCAAGTAGACTTCCTTGGATTATTTTACGATTTGCGGCAATTACACCTTTTGACATGAAGTGGGATATACCTGACATCATGTTTGAAATTCCTTTAAAGCAGAGGATAGAAATAGCAGATACGCGTGATGTAGGATTAGCTTGTTCTAATGCTGTAAAAGCCGATATAGTAGGAAAAACGCTTTTTATTGGTGGAGGTAAAGGTAACCAATTATTGCAACGAGAGTATGTTTCCAAGATGTTAGATGTTATGGGAATTGGAATGCTACCTGAAGAAGCATTCAAGCCCGTGAATGACATCGATGATTTTTACCACTGTGATTGGATGGAAACCGAGGAATCTCAACAAGTTTTGAAATTTCAAAGATATACATTCGAGGATTTCCTTAACAAATTCAAAAAACGTAAATGGTTTATGCGTTTTATTATTTCAATGTTTAAACCAATAGTAAGAGCTGTGTTACTTAAGAAATCTCCTTACTACAAGAAACTAAAAGAGAAAGACCATACGCCTCGAAAAAGAAGAAAACCTAAACCATCATTTTCCTAATTTTTCCTTTTTTTTTCTTCAACAACTCTTATAAGATTTGAATTCTAGATGAGGTCAACTAAATGGAGTCATTTATATGAGTGATTTAAGAGATAAATTAAAAATTCCCCAAGCAAATCTTGACGCAGTTCAGAAATTTCTTTTAGATGAAAGTAATCCTTTAATCAATGATTTACTTAATATCATTGACAAATACGGTGGAGTCGATGAGATTAATCGTAAAGCCAAGGAAGCAACACGACTGGATAATCTATTAGGACGATTAGAAACAAAGAAATCTGAATATGTAAAGGATTTGAATTGGTTAATTGACCAGAGAGATAATGATGCTTTCATCAGTTATGAAGATTATAAGCGCAAAGTTTTAGGTGACAATTATGATACAATGACTTTTGATGAATCATTTGCAGTAACAATAGAATTGTCAGCTTGTCAGTACTTTCCCTTCTTGATAAAAGGTGCAAAGGAGATGATTGAAAAACAGGAGTTGATGCCTGGAAGAATCATCAGGGTGCGCATGATGAAAGAACAAGAAGAGGATGGAGATCTTTTAGCAATGACAGCTGCTGTAGGAATTATAGGAGCATCAATTGTTGAAACGCTTGACACAAAAGGAACATCACCAGGTCCAGATGGATTGCCAGTCAATATTCATCTTGGAGGACCACCGACAATAACTGGATATTTCGGTGGAGTAGGACAACCAAATGATTTTGCCTTAAAATGGATAGATGAATTTCTGTACTATTATACAAATTACGGGACTAAACAGGTACTTAATATCAACCCAGGTACAGTAATATTAGGCTATTTCCTTCATAAACTAGGAATCGATAATGAATTTAAAATCTCTGTATACATGGGTAATGACAATCCGTATTCAGTATTGTGGACTTTAATGACTGCTAAACTATTCGCACGTGAAGATGGTACTACACCCTTAATTGGCTTTAACTTAGCAAATTCTGTTAACAATGAAACACTTGAGATGAGCGGATATATCAGAGGAGATTTCGGATTTGAAGATGTAGTTAGGCTTGAACACCACATAATTGAAACACAAAAGAGTATTGTCCGTCAACCTTATGATCGTACTGACGAACTTCTTGAAGTTGCTAAAAAATTAAGGAACATTAGTGCAAAGCATGAAGGAGGTCCTGTTGATATCGATCAAACCAGAGAACATCCGTCTGATATTCTTGACTACTTCAAATCAAAAGAGCAAATAACAGAAGAAGGAATATGGGAAGGATTAGAAATCAACTACATGGATAGATTGACAGCCATAAATAATACCGCAAAAGCACTTATTAAAAGCGGAACAAAT
>BPTO01000142.1 GCA_023705985.1 Candidatus Heimdallarchaeota archaeon
ATATACAGAGCTAAAGGAGAACTAGATCTTGCTACGAGTCATTATGAGAAATCACTAGGATACAGCAATCAGATAGCGAATGCTCAATTAGAATCATATGCAAAGCATAATCTAGGTTTAACCTTGCATTTGAAAAGAAAATATGCTGAATCAAGAAAATACTTCAAAGAGAGTCTAGAGACAAGCGAGAAAATAGGAAATATCTACGATATAAGCGAAACTCTTTTTGTAATCATCAAACTTGAAGTAGAAACAAGGAATTTAGTAGAAGCAAGGTCATATTTAAAGAAATTAGAAGAAATTAGAAAAACATCAGATAATCCTTTTATTGACCAAATTTACAGATTGTCAAATGCTATTATTCTAAAAGAAGGGATAAGAGCTATTAATAAAGTTGAAGCTCAGAAGATGTTTCTTGAGATATCTAAAGAAGAAATAGTTGACCAAGAGTTTACTGTTTACGCTATGTTAAACCTTTATGATCTACTTCTAGAAGAATTAAAATCTACAGGATCAGAAGAAATTATTGAAGAGTTAAAAGCCCTTTCTTCAAAACTTCTTACTATAGCTAAGGAGCAAAATTCTTTTGCCATCCTTGCAGAAACTTACCTTGTTGAATCTAAGCTTGCACTTCTTGAACTAAATTTAGAAGAAGCGGAAAAACTTTTGTTAATGGCTGAGAAAGTTGCTCTAGATAAAGGTCTTCAGCGACTAGCATATTTGATATCTGATGAACATGATAATTTTAATGACCAGATAACTAAATGGGAAGGCATTGTTGCTAGGAATCTATCTTTAGCGGAAAGAATGGAGCTAACCCATCTTCAAGAAAGATTGAATAATATGATAGGAAAACGCTATGAGATTAACTCTGAAGAGAAAGATGAAGAACCTGTTTTAGTTCTGATTCTAAATGAAGGAGGAGTAAGCTTGTTTACTGAAAAATTCCAAGAAGAATCAAAATTGGATGGTTATCTTATAGGAAGCTTCTTAACAGCCTTTGATAATTTCAGTAGAGAAGCTTTTTCTGTTTCAGGATCACTAGAAAGGATAAAACATCAAGATTATACTCTTCTAATGAAAAAACTAGACACACTCACTTTTTGTTACGCTTTCAAGGGAAAATCCTTTTTAGCTCTTCAAAAGTTGGATAATTTCATAGCGAATCTACTAACTTTAAAAGAAGTATGGGAATCAATAGTCGAATCTGGAATAAGTTACATAAATACAGATTTAGAACAGAGACTCTCTAATGTAGCAAAAAGTATTTTTCTATGAATGGAAATTCGAAAATTTATGATCAATTGAAGATGGATGAAGTAATAAATGAACTAAAGACAATAATTGAAGAGTAATTAGAACAAATCAATTCAAAGAACAAATAGTTTTTTTATCTTTAACCAAAAGTCTTTTTTACAATTACTCCTTTCTCCTCTTTAGGTCTATGCAATGTCTATAGAAAAAGTTAGAGATAATGTTTATGCAATCACCGATGGAAGTACTGCAGGTAATGTCACTGCGTATGTTCTACCTTCACAGATTGTTTTTGTTGACTCTGGTATGAACATCCCTATCATGAAGAAATTCAGAGCACATATTGAGGAAAAAACAGGGAAGAAAGCAACAACTCTTTTCCTCACTCACGAGCATGGAGATCACGTTTTTGGCAATCAAATTTTTGAAGACTGTGAGATTATAACCTCTAAAATTACCCTTGAAGCGATGATTCACTCAAAAGAGCATAATTGGACTCCCGAGAATTTAGAGGAGTGGAAAAAGAATTCAGAAGATCCTGCAGCTTTAGAGGGTCTGAAAATAGTTCTTGCCAACAAAACATTTGAAGATGAGTATGTGTTAGCAGATGGTGATGTAAAAGTTATTGTCAAACGAACTGGAGGACATACAGAAGGTTCAAGTTATGTGTATTGTCCAAATTACAAGGTGCTTTTTGCAGGAGATAACTTGTTTAATCACAGTTTTCCATGGGGAGGAAATCCTACATCTAATCCGATAAAATGGATTGAAGCAATAGAAGAATATCTTTCACTTGATGTAGAACACTATATTCCAGGTCATGGATCAACTTCTGATAGAGAACCTTTAGAAGAATTCTTAACCTATCTAAACAAAGTTATTACTTTTATGAAGGAAATGATGGCAGAAGAGATAACCGAAGAAGAAATTCTTGAGCAGGCGGATAAAATAGAGTATTATCCACCTAGAAGAGAGGAATGGAAAGCTCTAACGTTAAAGAAATGGTATGATGTTTTGTCAAACTAATCAATCAATTTTATCCTTATATTAGATTAAGTTAGCTCTTCACAGAGATAATTCTTAGAAAAATACTCCTAACTAATGTGAAGTAGATTTATATTATAGATTGTCTTAAACAAGTTATGGGATACGAAGCAATCACTTTTCTTTTATTTGCCGCATATTTACCGCTTGTTTGGATTCCAATACGTTTAGGAATAAAAAAACAGAGAGGATACAAAATCGCTCCTGTAATTCTTGCTCTCTTTCTGATGAGTGTATGGGTATTTGGTTTTCTTGGTCGAACAATGTTCGTTACAGCTTTAGAGCATCTAATTTTTGCTGGATCTCTCTCTCTTATAGCAGTAATTGTCTTTGAGATAGTTCGAGGTAAATTTAGGCTTCATAGAAAATTTAGGACAAGAAGGCGTTTTATAGGACTTATAATAATTGTCCTGATTATTATCGTTAGTGGGAATTCATTATTGGGGATAAATAAAACAATGCAAAGTGCAAGGTATTTTGAGAATATGGTTACCTATGATTCTACAAATTTACCATTTATTGTTCTTGATGAAGTAAACGAGATAGATAATAACATACGACTTGTCACTAAAGAATTTGCAATAAGCAAAGCAGAACAAACCAAAGCAGCTTTTGGTTCTAATGCTGAATTAATGGAAGCAAATGTCATATATGTTAATGATTCTATTTATTGGTGTATGATTTACGCACCGAAAAAATCAGCTCAATTCTGGACCCCAGGACAATTTAACCATGCTTGGGGATTGATATTAGTTGAAGTTAACAATCCAAATGCTGAACCAATAACAATTAAATTTTCAGAAGGAGAGTTTAACTATGCTGAAGGATTATGGCGCAATCACGGTATTGTTCTCAAAAATTACCGCCGAGATCAAGGAGCTAAATATTGGCGATCATATCCAGCTTGGACAGGTACCGAATGGGTCTACGTAGTTACTCGAACTACAAGTAATGTTTATGGTGCATGGTACTCAGATGGAATTGACATTCTAGATATAGCAACAGGCGGTTTAATCAAGCATTATACAGCTAATGAATTAGACCAAACACCTGATTATATTCTACAAATTTACTCTGAGGATCTAATCGAGCAAAAGTGGATTAGAAATTGGGGTGATAAGCGAGATACAACAGTAGAAGGAAACATTCGCTTCTTTACAGGTTTTCCATATTATAGTTCAGACCGAATAGGATTTTATGAGGTAGGTGTAGAAGATATTCGTTATGTTAAATATCAAAATACAACTTTAGCTTTCTTTGCAACACATCCGTATGACTCGACAGAAACTTTAGCTGGTATTGGTGTTATAACTAAAAGCGATGTCACGTTTTATGACCTTAAGAATAGAGGATATATATCGGCTATAACCGCAGCTACGCTAGCTGAAGGGCAACTTACTGCACCAAATGAAGGTAGTTATATTGTTCAAATGCCAGTGCCATATACAATCAACACTTCTATTGGATTGAGATTAGCTTGGTTCATACCCATCTATTGGCAGAGTGGTGCTATACAAAGATTATCTCACTTCTGTGTCATTGATGCTTTAGACTCAAGTTATATTGCTATTGCAGAGGCAGAGGGACTATCGGGTTCTCAAGTAGTAAAAGAAGCTCGATTACAATTCAAGTCCTTTTTCACAAGTGAAGTTGTTGAAGACCAATATGAAATTGCACAGATAGAAGATGCTGGAAGCTACGTAGAAAATGGTAACAGTATTTTCGTTTATCAATTGAATGACAGTCGAACAATACGTTGTTCCCAAGATTATCTGAATGAAACTCATTGGAATCAAGTCGTTCTAGCTGATATAGGAGACGAAATAAGATACACATTCACAAAAGATGACGAAGGGATATTCTGGGTTACAGAGTTCTATATTTTGACTTAATCGTTAGAGTGTAGAGCTTTTTTTTCTTTTCTTTTGTATCTGTTTTTCTAGCATTCATCACATCCATTGTTATCTTCTCTTTTCTTTTCTTTTGTATCTGCTTTTTCTGCGCGTTCATCACTTCCCTTGTTTCTTTTTCGATATACAAACCAGTATAAGAATCCTACAAAAATTGTTCCTCCGATAATGTTGCCTAGAGTAACAGGTAATAAATTATGATAAAGGAAAGATCCCCAATTAAGATTTGATAAATCTATTCCATCCATAATAGCTATTAAAGCTTCATTTCCTTTCAAAAGAATTCCCAGAGGTATGTAAAACATGTTAGCCACACTGTGCTCGAATCCACAAGTTACAAATGCCATTATTGGAAAGAATATAGCTAATATTTTTCCTGTTGTATCACTAGCTGAAGTTGAAACCCAAACAGATAGACAAACTAACCAATTACAGAGAATTCCTCTACTGAATGCTTCAAGGAAAGAAAGATTAACTTTGGAATTTGCTATTGTAATCGAATTCACACCAACTAGATTTGAATCAATTTTCCATACGCCTGAAGCAAAAATTAGAAAAACTAAAAATAAAGAACCTAGGAAATTTCCTATATAGACCACAGTCCAATTGCTTAATAATTTTTGAGGTGTAACTTTTCGATCAATACAAGGGATAATTAGTAAATTATTACCTGTAAATAATTCAGCACCGCACAATAAGACAAGCATTAGTCCAACAGAAAATACTGCTCCTGAGATCAGTTTGGCAAAACCTGAACCGACATAAATGCTTAAATCATGAGAGACTATAGTGGCCAATATCGCACCAAAGCCAACATAAACACCAGCAAACACTGCGAGAATCATTAAATTAGCAAGAGACATATGACACTTTGACGATCCTAAGTCATCCAGTGTCTCAACTATTTTACTTGGAGATTTTATACTCATATACTCATATCCAATTATTTGTACAAGAAAGGATAATTGATGCTAAAAAGATAAATATCGAGTTTAAGTGCTTTTCTCAAGCGTCATAAAGATTTAATTCAAGTGAAGTATTTCAAACATCTGTAGAGAATGTAGAGAATGATGAGAACTTATTGGGATTATTACACTGATGAAGATTTAATGTTTTCTAGTTCTTCATTTTCACAGATTAAATTCTTTATAAAGAACCAGATAAAATTTTTCAATGAATAGATATTAGAGCTTGCAACATGCTCTATCACTAATTTATCTCTTGTTGTGTAGGTCTTAACACAAGAAATTAGATTAGTGAATATTTTTACCATTACATATGAACAGCAATTTGATAATTGCCCTTCCAAGTGGAATCCCAATCTTTACTCATCTTTTGAAGAATGGTTATGTTTCTAACAATAAAAGAGAATCTAATTGCAGTGCATGTAATGAAAAAACAATTCTCACTACAGCTATTTTAAATGCATTAAGCTTGAAGGAAGAAGCAAAAACCAATAATTATTATCAATACAATGTCGAAAATGAAGACTTTCTAACTTACATAACAGATGATTTATCAGTTATTCTTTCAGGAGTTACAAGTGAAAACACTGGCTTTTATAAAAATAAAATGAGAGTTATAGCTAATTTGTTTATTGAAAACTACTCATCAGAAATAAAACCTTTTAATGGAAATGTCGATACTTTTGAAAATTTCGCTACAATTCTAGAAAATAATAAAATCTTGAATTATAAAGAGAACATTGCTATAAACAATGTGAAAATCAAAAAAACTAGTGGTTTTCCATTTTTATCCTTTAGAATACGCTTAGTACCCCTTTTCACAACAATTGCTATAGCTATGATTATTCTGATGATTGTATATTTCTCTAACCAACAACAGATGTTATCAGAATATCTTGCAAATCATTAACCAAGAAAGTAAGTTTACTATTTTTACAATAATACTCCTTGCAAGAATAAAAAAAAGAACTTTCGAACAGGTTTATTAGTGTTTATGGAGGAGCTATTTAAATAAGAATTGAAATCTTATGATATCTACAATGTAATGCTTAGAGTTCTAGTAAGTACTATTGTAGTATTGTAAAACAAGGTGATTAATCGGTGAAAATCAATGACCCATCAGAAATAAAGCTGATTACTAAAACGCTACAAAATTACACTAAAGCTTTCCAGAAATGGGATATTATTAAGCTCGTTGCAGCTTTTCATCCTGAAGCAAAAATTGCATGGTATATTCCTGAGAGAGGAGAATATATATCTGGAATGTGTTATAGTTGGGTTAGAAGTTTTATTGAGAATAAAAAGGAAAAACTTGTGATTATCTATTCTACATTTGACGAAAAAATTGATCAATCAGGAACAGCAGCATATGTAAGGTTCAGAGTTTTAATTGAAGATAAGGAGAATAGCAGAGATACGACAGATTATCTAACTCTACTTAAGTTTGGTGAAGAATGGAACATTGTTCATAAATCAGGGTTCACCATCGACAAACCAGTTGAAGAAATTATTAAAATAAAGGAAGAACACACTGAAACCAGCAGAAATGCTCCACAGGAATTAGAACTTATAACTTTGAAGCTTAAAACATATGCTGAAGCTTTTAATGAATGGGATATAGAAAAAATTAGAGCAGTTTTTCACACAGAGGTTAGAGTTAATTACGTTGATGTTAAGACGAATAAGTTCAGATGTCAAACACGTTCAATTGGTGTTTGGAAAGAAGTTTTTGAAGAACATAAGAAGTCTAATGTAACATATAAAACACAAATAGAATTAATTGACCAATTAGGAACGTCAGCTGTAGTGAAAATGAGATGGTTAGCCATGAAGGAAAATTTTAGAGCTGTAACTGTTGATTATTTAACATTTTTGAAAATAGATGGGGATTGGCTAATAGTCAACAAAACCTGTCATTCAGAAGAAATTGGAATTTAGTTGTTTAGATTACTAAGATGAATTCCAAGTTCTTAATTGTTCACTCTTAAATATTAGTTTAGCATCATCTGTTCTATGGATACAGGTTTGAAGATTGAAGAGAATCTTTTATACACTTATATTCAAAGAGTATTCAAGCAATCTTGGATTGTAATTCTTATTCTTTATATCTTTCTAGCATTAATCAGAGGTTTTGGTGCATTTGGTCAAGAGAATATTCGTATACTAATAATGGTAGGATTTATATTAATGTGGATTTTACCTTTTTTCTTCTTTAGTAAACATGGGAGATGGAGTATTGGAATAAAAAAAGTCGAGAAACCCTTATGGTTACTATGGGGCGTTTTAATAGGCAGTTCTGCAGCTTTAGCTATTCTGGGTGTAGGGATGTTATTTACTAAGAACAACATACATTGGTATATCTCAATCGTAAATCAAGTAATATCTCCTGAAATGAGAGAATTGTTGCCATTTGTTTCCGTATTCTTTATGACAACAATCCCTTCAATGATTTTTAGTCCTATCGGGGAGGAGTTGTTCTTTAGAGGAATGATTCATGAAACAATCAGAGAAAAAACTAATGAGAAAATTGCTACTTTGGTTAATTCTTTTGCATTTGCATTAGTTCATATCTTTCATTTTGGATTTGTCGTAGAAGGAACAACATTACACTATCTAGTAGGTCCTGGAATAGTTTGGTTTCTACTTATGTTCATTTTGTCTATACTTTTCACAGTATGTAGAAAAAAGAGTGGGAACATATTCTCCGCAATTCTAGCACATTCTTCATTCAATTTGATTATGTGCGTGACAACATTCTTCATACTACTTTGAAGAAATCTTCTAATCAACAGCTACAATATGTATGATATGAATAACTATTACAGCGAGCAACAAGATGAGACTTCGATGAAACCTGTTTAGGACTTTCTTAGCAGTTTTACTTGACCAAACAGGTTTAAATCGAAACCATATAATAAAACCAGTAAGCGCATATGATAGATAAACTACAGCAGTTAGCCAACCTAGTATGATTCCAATGTCATCGCTCTTTGTCATACCAATACCATGAATTAGTAATAAGACAAAAGCAATTGATTCTGAAGCATAATGAATATACTTCAAAGGTTTTCTGATTTTTTGATAAGTGGACGTAATCGTCTTCTTTGTTTTACCAGCCTTACCTTCATCTCCCAACAATTTCCTAGAAATTCTGAAAATATATAGAGCAATGATATTAAGGGTACCAAAAGCAAAAAACCCAATCGCTACAGGACCTAAATCTTTACCAAAATCATCATCATCATCTTCTCCCTCAGGCTCATCGTCATCGTCAGCATATACTTGAGTTAAAAATAAACTAGAAAATACGATGATTGAAAATATTGATGTAAAAAGTAAAAGCTTCTTCTTTTGAATTCGTTTGGATCTTATCATTGAAATCTTCAACCTTCTTTATGAAATAGCACTTAGTATTTTAAAAACCGCTGCTTAGCTAAAACAAAGTTGAAATTTCATGGGTACAGAACTGAATTGAATCTTGTTCATATACAGCTAGTGAAAAACTTAAATGCATATCTAATTCCCTATTGGACATAATGAGCTATTTGAATGATGAAATTAGAGATAGATATGAAGGGAGAGTTGATCACCAAGCAAATAAATGGACTGCATTTCGTATACTTCAAAAAAATCTCGAAGAATTCGAGTTTGATGCAGAAGAAGTACAATTGTTGGGAGCAATTATCTCTGATGTAATTAATAAACATGGGGGGTCAAAAGAGGAAGTTTTTAGGGCATTGTATAAAGGTTACAAGATGTGAGAGGAAGAGTTATCAAATGATGTTTTCTCAAAATAGTGATAATCAATCTAGATGTCAAATTGTCTCTTTGGAAACATTTTCTGTCTTAAAAAAAAGATTAAACTAGCTTGATAAGAGCTTTTTCTCTTTTAAACAAACTAGTTGATATTCTAAACAAACCGGTTGCAATGAGCAAGAGTACTATTGGTCCAACAACAACTCCCAATATTATATTGTAGAAGAATACCACTACTTGTAATCCAATCAATATTAAAAGTGGTATTAGCAGTAATCCACCTAATTGAGTAGCGTCTCTTACTGTTGAAACTCTAGTGGATACTAGAAT
>BPTO01000143.1 GCA_023705985.1 Candidatus Heimdallarchaeota archaeon
AATTTTATAGTATGAACCAATTAGTGAAACTATTACCAAAACACTTGAAATAGTATCAGTTCGATAGTTTTTTGCATTAGCTATAATAACAGGAGAATTTAGTCTTTTTCCTATTCTAAAATTAACAATAGACAAGAAAAGTTTACTAACGATTGATACTAAAGCTGCAATCAAAATAATCCACTCAAACTCTAGGAGGTATTTATCCTTTAATCGTTGGATTGCATCACTAGCAATTAAATATGCTGAAAAGAATAAGATTATCGAAATAGCCAAACTAAAAACTAACTGATACTTTTCATGACCAAAAGGATGAGAAGAATCGGGAGGTTTTTTACCTACTTTTTCTCCAATCCCTGCGAAAGAAGCAGAAAATAAATCTAATAAAGAATCAAAACCATCAGCTACTAAACTAATAGAACCAAAAATATATCCTACTGAAAGTTTAAACGACATGATGAGAGCATTAATTGATATAGATAAAGAAGTAGCAACAAAATTAAGTTTAGATTCATTCACAATAAGATTTTTACATATTACCTTAAATTCTTTCTTATAGCTATTATTCATGGCAATTAAACATTTGTTGATAAGAAATTGAGAGCTATCTAGCTCATACTTTAGGGTAGAAATTGTAAAAATTCTCTTTTTTCTATGAAATTGGACAAAGTTTATTAAAAACATAAGTGAATCATTAGGTTGCTATAATACAGTAATCGAGAAGAAAAAAATGAAAGGGAGAATATTTTTTTCTAATAAAATGATAATAGTATTACTTACAGCTTTATTTCTTTTTTCCCTAAGTCTGACTACAACAACTGTAAAGTCATCAATCAATGATAATACAACGTCAGAACCTTCTTTTCTAGCTTTAACACCTCATGATCCTATCTATATTACTTCTGATAGTGGACTTGAGGTTTTTCCAGGTTTAGGCACGGAGATTGATCCTTATGTTATTGAAGGATATAAGATTACAACATGGACTGACTATGGTATTTATATTAGAGATACAAATAAATATTTTACTGTTCGTAACTGCTATGTTGACGCAGGAGAGTATGGAATTTATATCTATAATGTAGCTGATGGAACAACAACTATCATCAACAATACGTGCAACAACAATAACATCCACGGCATCAAGCTTGAGTTTTCTGGTAGTTCTACTGTTGCCAACAACACTTGCAACAACAATGGCTATGGTATCGCTCTTGCCTTTTCTGGTAGTATTACTGTTGCCAACAACACTTGCAACAATAACTACAGAGGTATCTATTTTTACTATTCTGATTTTTGTGCCGTTACTTACAATCTCCTACAAGGAAATGAAGGCTATGGAGTATACTTAGGAGACTATTCTGACAATAATCTTATTCTCCATAATACTTTCGTAGATAATTACTTAGCAGGTAAATCTCAAGCTTATAATAGTGGAAAGAGTAACAAATGGCATGACTCTGAAGCTAAAGAAGGTAATTATTGGTCGAACTTAGAATCTGAGTGTACATATAAAATTAACGGTAAAGCTCATTCTAAGGATTTATATCCCTTAAACAGAGCACAATCTTGCCCAAATCCTTTTACTATGATAATACTCTCTATTGTCCTACCTTTACTAGTTAGTGTTGCTATTCTAGCGTTTGTAATACCTAAATATGCAATTCCATATACAAAAAAAACTATTATTCCAAATTATCGCAAAAGAAAAGAGAAAAGGCGTCTTCGAAAAGCTGAAAGACATGATCGAAAAGCTAAGCTCTTATCCTGTCCTAATTGTGGTGAAAAGGTTAAATTATCTGCAATATTATGCGAAAACTGTGAAACAACTCTTCCAAAGAGAAAGAGATTCGTACTCAATAGAAAAGAAATGTTATTCCGCTATAAAAGTAAATTTGAAGAAAGTTCTGATGAAGAATTGAAGAAACAGTTGATAATTAATATTGTCATAGCTATTCTTTTTGTTTTGGTAACTTCTACTGAAATACCTATAATAATTTTTGGGGGTTTTTTAGCTACTCATGATATGCTAGGATTAGTAATCGGAGGAATTATTTTAGCACTAATCTTGATAATGACACTCATCTTTTTCATCATTCCTAGATTTACTGCTTTATGGTCAGAGAAAAAGACAAGGAGAAGAAAAGAAATACAACCCAAAAAAGTAGTTCTAACTCCAGTTATTGTTCCTCCACAACCTACAGAACAGATCAGTAAAGATTTCACTGAAGTTCCTATTTCAACAGATGAAGCGAATCTTATACACTGCTCTGGTTGTGGAAAAAAAGTCATCAAATCACTCAAATTTTGTCCATCCTGCGGTACAACGTTTGAGAATAAAGAAAAGGAGAAGTAAAAAATGAGGGTGCTAGACAGCAAGAATAATAGAATAATTATCAAAGTATTTCTATCTTTATTATTCTTATCAACTGCAATATTACCTTGGGTAATAGAACTAGGTCATCTAGGAGCTAGTTAGATAAATCCTGATCCTGGTATATTTGATCGTGTGAGTCCTTTTATCCCTTTAGCTATTATGATTACAACGATACTTTTCCGTTCAAGAATAGCTAGGTTGAAACGGTGGAAAAAAGTCGTTCTTCTGGCCACTTCATGTGTTTTGATTTCATATTTAATTTGGGATCTTTTACGCTTTAGGGTACTTATTTTCTAACATTGTGAAATTTATTACAAATATGAATCTTGATGAAAAGAAAGAGGTAAAAAAAGATAGAAGAAAGAATAAAAGTTTTAGTAAGTTCTTGGTGTTTCATACATTTCTTTTTCAGGAAAACCTCTAATTTCTAGCTTTATTATTCTAGAGATTTCACGAATCATGTCAATAATAGTAACAATTACTAAGATTATTACACCTATTTTTATGTACAGAACAATATCTGCACCAGGGAACAAATCTAATAATGGTTGTCTAAGTATCGCAGAATTCAAGTGTAATTGGAGTAATAATGCTATATTCAAACTAGCTGGTATAAGGGATAATCCCAAGAATATTTGTTGGAAACGAACATTTTTACTAACTAATGCTTGAGAGAATCTAATAACACCTTTAAAAATCATTATTCCACCAAATAGTCCTAACCAAGTGATCAGCTGTGTCATATCAAAGGCATAGTAAGTAGTATAGTTATTGTATGGAAAGAAAATAAGTAGAAAACCTATTGTCATGTTGATAATTCCTTCAAATAGATATGCACCTTGACTAGGAAGTATAGATTTGACTTTTGATTTTTTAGGTGGTTTTATAGATGGTTTAACAACTTCTGCTTCTGCTGAACCCTTAATAACGATTCCGGGCACTTCAACTTTACCGATTTTAACCATCTTTAAATTTTCAGGTAAAAACCCTTGCATCGAGAGGATAACAAAGATTATCGATAGAACTACAAAACCTATTATAAAGCCATCAAAAATCCCTTCAAATGTTTGACCGATTACTTCTCCAACATTATCAGTTTTTGCAAGTGTGAATGCCATTGTAAGTAGATTTACAAAGACTACGATAACAGAAACTAATACCAGTGATTTGTAGTACCATGGCACGAGTTCGTCACTGAGATAGAATCTAGGAGTACCTCTTCGTTTGTACTCCCTAGCAATATCACGAGGAGAACCCATTTGAAAGATCGCTTCTCTTACGTGGATAGCATTAGGTTCTTCACCTTTGGCAAGCTCTTCGGCTTTATCCCATATATGACTCTCTAACTCATCGAGAGTTTCTCGCAATTCAGTTGCATTCAATTTAAGCCATAAAGGCAGTTTTTTAGACACTTCATCTCTAAATTCTTTAATTAGTTGTTCTTCATGTTTGCTGTAACTCATTTTTATAACCTCACTTCAACAGTTCCTCTATGTAGAGGCCGCATATATTGCAGAATTTGATCTCTCCATCTGCATACTCTTTAGCGTTAATTGTGTTTGCACAATTTGGGCAGTAAAAGATCTCTTTGGGTAATTCAATCTCGAAACCTATTAATGGAGCAATTGACTCTGTAAGTTTAGAAAAGAAACCTTTCATATGATCAAGAAGCTTCTCTCCTTTTTCAGTAAGTAGATAATATTTTCTTCGTCTACCTTTTGTATCTCTTTTTTCAGAAAACAATATCCCCTCTTTTTCTAATTTACGAAGAATAGGGTAAAGTGTGCCTTCTTCGATAACTAATGTGCTCTTAGTCTCAGTCTCTAATTCCTTGAGCAATTGATAACCATAGATACCTTCATGTGAGTGCTTTTGAATCACTGACAATACCGAGAGAGTGGAAATTCCTCGGAGTATTTCTGATTCAAAGCTCTCAACAAAAGAACGAAACTCCTGTAAGCCAATCAAGGCTTCTGGACGGAATGTTTTGACATTTCTCATCATTTTCGTTTAACTCGTTGACGTTTTAGTAGTCATAATCTACTTGTCTATGAATACTGTGCGTAATATAGTATATAAACATTACTAATTCTCACCCGTTTTATTAGATGTGTTGTTACAGAATCAGATATATTATTAAAGCATGATTTGAATTTTAACATAGAAATGGTAAAGGAGAGCAATGATTTTACAAATAGCAATTCTAAACATTTAAACAAAAGTATACTTCTTCTTTACTCATTTACTAGATTTACACTGAATTTTTTTGCTTATTGGTCAATACTAATCCCTGGTGTTATGATTTTCTATTTTGTTAGCAAAATTCGTAGAAAGAAACAAGCTGATACTATTTTACTCGAAAATGGTGTTAACGAATATGAAAGAGTGCGTAGTCTTTTAAGAAAAAGGACTATCTACCGAAGTGTTCATGGTTTGTTCATTTCTAGACATAATTATGAAGAGTTAACTAGAATGCATAACTATGGTTTATTCATCATCCCCAAGCGAAATGAGTCAGCACTCAAAGCCTTGCTCAGGTATATTCCTTCTCTCAAAGACCTACAATGTGATATTTTTGTTTACAATAAGCCTTTTAGGAAATATGGGAGTATTAACAAAAATTTCAAGCATTTAAGGGACTTGACGGAAGCGTATAGTTTCTTTTTATTAAAATCAGATATGTTTTATCATGAAAATGTTCTTCTTCTAACCGACGCTAAGAGTTTCGATTTAGCTAATGCTCTAACTTCCCAGTTTCCAACCTCTGGCATTCTGGTAGACTTTACGCGGCGTAGACGCAATTATAACAAATTGGTAGATACTGTTGATAGTCATGGATCTCTTTCACTAGTTAATCTAGTAGCAAAATACTATGCTTTTCCTGAAAACTCATCAGAAGCTTATCACGACACATCTGAATTTATTACTCCGTTAATGATTGTAAGTCATAAAGTAGGTAGATTGAGAAGAGCAAGTTATTTGCAATGTAGAGTTGGTAGGGTTAAACAAGTAACAATCAAAAAAGCAACTCGAATAAAAGCAATAAGATATCCAGAAGAATTCCGTGAAACGATTCTTTCATTTTTCCACAAGAATAAGGGTAAGAGATCTAACTTCACTCAGAACTAACTATTTCAGTGATTCTACTGCTAAAAAAAGTTACTAAATCTTCTAGAGATTTAATTCTCTGAATTTCATATCTTATTTGGCTTGAATTTCTGAAACCCTTTACAGTGTTAATTGCGTATGCTTTGATAAATGGGATAGAGTATTTTGTTTTTTCTATAGTTTTTTCAACTTTTAGGTGCAATTCAATGAATCTGTTAAAAACGTTTATTCTTTCTTCTGGCGTTGTGTGCTCTTTGTGTGCAAAAACAAGGGGATTTCCTCTAGCCCATCTTCCTATCGCAATACCTGAAACATTCCTATCAAAATAATCGTTGATATCTTGAAGAGAAAAAACGTCCCCATTTGCTATGATGGGTATTTCATATTTTTCTATTATGTCTGACAAGAAATCTCTTTTTGCAGGCACATCATAGCTTTCATTAGCATATCTACCATGAATCATAACCCAAAACACACCAAAATCTTCAGCTATTTTCAGCAAATCATCTAGTACGTAGCTATCCCATCCCAACCTTGTCTTTATAGTGATGGGTAAGTTTGTAGCTTTAACTAACGATTCTATAATTTGTGAAACAGTTTCAAGATTCTTTAAAAGTGCAACTCCTGAACCAGTTTTCGTTACTTTTCTTTTTGGACAACCTAGATTCACATCTATGAATTTGAAGGAAGTATTTTCCTCTATTTCTATAGCAGCTTTGTAGAATAAAATGGGATCATTCCCAAAAAGTTGTATTCCAACATTGGATTCTAGTTTATCAGTATATACTAACCGTTGAGTATGTGTATTTGGTTTTTTATTAAAGTGTTCGAATAACCCTCGTGCGTTAACTAGTTCTGATATTGTGAAATGTGCACCGTTTTCAGCTGCAAGAACGCGGAATGGATAACGAGTATAACGTGCTAATGGTGCTTGAATTAGTGCTTTTTCAGGGATTCGCATTAGAATCTTTTCCCTTATTTTAGGTGGAATGAGTTAAATTATTTCCCACCACTAATTCTCATAGGAGCCAATTTCATCCAAGGAGCAATGTGTCCATTTCGGTCTTCAATTTCCTTTGAAAGCATTTCTAGATTTTCTAATATCTCAAAGACAGTTGTGCCAATTACAGTATTCTTTACAGGATACTGAATTTCACCATTCTTTACATAAAATCCTTGATTAATTTGTGCTGATACTTGAGGATTATCTCCCATACCAGCTATCGAAGAGTCTATGAGCAAAATCCCTTCTTTAAGATCACTAAGCATCTCGTCTTTGGAGGTTTCACCATTTTTTATTTGTAATGCATATAATGAAGGAGTTGGTCTTGAAGCAAAGGAAGCTCTTGAAGCATGACCAGTATTTTCCATTCCTACCAGTGGAGCAGAATATGAATCTGTAATGAATGTTTGGAGAATACCATTTTTCACTATGGTTAATTTTTTTGGAACAACACCTTCATCATCAAAACCCGCCGAATCAGTTCCACCTTCGTAGAAAGGATCATCAACTATTGTTAATTTATCAGTTGCGATTCTATCTCCCACTTTATCTACAAAGAATGCTGTTTTGTTGAAAACATTAAATGCGTCAATTCCTGTCCCTATAATTGGTGATATGGTACCGTAAGCGCTCTCTGGGTCTAGAAGCACTGGTAGATTAGTTGTTTTAATCTTCTTAGATCCTAACATTTTCAGAGAACGCTCTCCCGCAAGCATTCCTATTTCTATATGGTCAAGTTTTTTCATTTGAGTAGCAGTGTCACCATAATACGAGTTTCCTATATCATCTCCATCTAGAACCTTGACTTGAATATACCCGCCTACTGAGGTCTGTGAAGTTTCTCTCTCTACTCCTAAGGAATTTAAGATTAATCTTTTTCCATACCCTGCTGTGAATCGTCCCCCAATTACTGCGTCCTCTCTGACTTTTGCTTCTTGAATGGTCTCTTGCACCATTTCTGAGAAATCTTCCACAGATAGATCTACAATCTCTTGGTCATATAGGTCTTTAATTTTTGGAGACTCTCGTTTATCTAATGGTAGTGAGCTGAAATTTGGGTCTGGAGGAGATACTTTTGCCAACGAATAAGCATTTTTTACTGTTTCTTCAATAGAATCTGATGAAAAAACTGTTGTAGAAGACATACCTATTGATTTGTCTTTAATTACTCTAACTCCTATTCCAGATGAACTAGTATCTGTAAAATGGTGGATAGACCCTTTTTCAAGCTGAACACTTCTCAAAGAACCATAAATAACATAAGATTCAATTTGGTCAGCACCAAGTGACAAACCAATTTCAATAGAACGTTTAGCTATATCATATAATGGAAAATCAGACATTATAATTTACCTCCTACAACAAGGTTTGAAACACCAGTATTTGGTCCTCCACCAGAGACTGGAACCCATTGACCTGATTTGCCACAATTTCCTAGGAAATCAGGTTCCCAATCTTTACCTACTGCATAAGTGTTCTGCAATACTTCAAGTGTCATCCCACTCATACCTACATTTCCAAACATTTCCCCAATTTCTCCATTCTCAATGATATATCCATATTGACAAGTGAAGTAAAACTGCCCTTTTGCTGGTACAACGTACCCTCCGTAAGAATTTTTGAGATAGACTCCTTTTTTAGTTAACTCTGCGATTTCTTCAATAGAATAATTTCCAGATTCAACATATGTATTACTCATTCTGGGGATTGCTGGAACATTAAAATTCATCGCTCGTCCAGACCCATTAGGTTCTACTTCCATCGCTGTAGCCGTTTCTAAAGTATGAAAATACTCTTTCAGAACACCTTTTTCAACTAGTGTTCGCTTTCTAGCTTTTGTTCCTTCTGAATCATACTCAAATGTTCCTCTTAAACCTTTGATTGTTGGATCATCATAAATAGATATTTCCTCTATTCCAACTTGAACATCTATTTTACCTTCTAATATTGATGTTTTTGCTATAATTGAATCTGCTTCACATGCATGACCAAAGGCCTCATGAATGAAAACTCCAGTCAAAGAAGGATCCATGATAACATTCATTTTTCCTGAAGGAGGATTTTCAGCTTTTAATAACTTCTCTGCTTGATTTGCAGCTTCTTCACCTTCTTGTTCGGGTATCCAGCCTTCTATCAGTTCCCAACCACCTGTCCCACCCATTGAATCAAACACATTTTGCATGTTAGTGCCTTCTCTCCCAACTACATTCTTCATTACTCTAATAACATGATTGTTATTTTCAACACGTGTACCTCTGTTATTCACTATTATTTCCTTTTTATGAGTTTCTTGGTATGTCGCAGAAGCTTCTGCGATCTTATCTGAAAACTCTCTTGCTGATTTTTCGGTTTTAGTAATCAAGTTGAATTTGGTTTCCTTATCCATCTCTCGAGGATCTATTGATAACTCAGTTTCTCCTTTCCCCTCGAAAACCCAATCATCACTTATAGATCTTATTTCTTTTGTGAACCTTGCTCCAGCTTGGGCAATTCTGATAGCTTTTTGTGCTGACTTGAGAATCGATTCTTTATCTTGACGAATAGTAGAAGTAAATCCCCATGCATTATTGATTAAAGCACGTATAGCTGTGCCACCAGTTGTATGACTACTAACACTGTCGAATCTTCCATTTCTAACAGTAAAAGATTCGCCTGTTGAATAAGAAAAACGAATATCTAAGAATT
>BPTO01000144.1 GCA_023705985.1 Candidatus Heimdallarchaeota archaeon
CCTTTTGATGTTATAGACATCATTTACCATAAACCACGTCATCATAAAGCTGTAACACTGGTAAGAGCATTCGAAGATTTTATTGTCACAGGTGGGAAAGATGGTCGAATCATTATTTGGGACTCTAAACTTTCAAAAGAAATCGGTTACTTATTTGCCCACAATTCTGAAGTGACAGATGTACTCTATGACCCAAATTACAAGATAATATATTCAATTGCTAGAGAAAATAATATTAAACTATGGGTGCTCCCAATATTTCAATATAAAGGTGAAACCAAGGCTCACTCTGCAACTTTATTAGGAATAAAAACCTGGAATGAATACTTGCTTTCAGCTGGTCGTGACAATTATATCAAAAAATGGATTTTAGAAGATTTTACTTTAAAACAGATAGCAAAAGTTAGTGTTGAGAAACTTAGTGATTTTATCGTTGTTGACAATCACTTGGTTACATTTAGCAGTGATGGTTTATTATCCGTATATAGTTTGCCAAGTTTGGAATTTGAAAAACACTTGAAATTTGATGTTTCATCAGTTTTGAGGGCTATCAGGAAGGCTTCAAAGAATTTTCAATCTATTGATAGAAGTGATGCTCATAATATCCTCTTAAAGATTTCTAGAGAAAATGGTATACCAGCAGTCAAGGGAGGATTAACCACAGATAAGCTTATTTTAGCTCACAATTTCGGTTTAGTTACAATGTGGTCAAGAAATAAATTGAAATTTAAAGCAACTTTTTATATTCATGATGAACATATTACTGACCTCGCAGTATTTAGCAATTATTTAATAACCAGTTCTTTGAACAAAACAATTGTAAAAACAGATCTTAGTTTAAAGACTCCAAGTTTTTACAAAAAATTATCTTCAAGACCTCTTGCATTAGATGTAACACCTTCTGGAAAAATAATTGTTGGCTTAGAAAATGGTGTATTACTATGTTTGAGCAAAGAATTTGAAGTGCTTTTAGAACATAAAAATGTTTCAGCAGTCACATGTTGTTGCATAACTCCAGTCAATATCATTGTTGCCCTGGTGAATGGTAAAATTAAGCTAATTCACCCTGAAAATCTATCTGAAAGTAGAACGCATAAAATTCACAAAAAGAGGATCGAAGGCATTTTTTATCATAAAAATAAGATTGTCTCTATTGGAAGTGAAAAACTACTAAAAATATTTGATTTGCGATTTAATGAAATCAAAACTATTCCATTTCCAGCCATTCCTAAAAATGTAGAGAGTGTTGGTAGATATATTGCCATTACCAAAAATCTTGCTTTTGATATAGAAAAAGAGGAATTTATAAAAGGAGAAATATCAAAACAAACAAAGAAGGATTATAATGAGAAACTAGTTCATCATTACAACTATATTAGTGGTGATTGCATCATCAAAATAGATGCTTCAAAACTGAAATATGTAGAAACTAAGGGCAGAGATGCTATCTATGATGAAGGGACGCTTACCCTCTTGAGAAAATTGGTAAAAACAAATACAAAAAAAAGACTATTTACTAAAATGTCCTCTCATACAATACTCAGTTCTGAATACTTAGGGACGATAGAGACGACAAAATAGGAAGAAATTTTGCTGTTTTAAATCAAACGTTCAAATTCTTCCCCCGAACCTTGGGAAAGGTAAACAGGTATTTTTGCTTTTTTCAAAATCTCACGACCATCGGTTCCCATTGTATCTTCAAGAATATAAATGGTTTTAATTCTGGCATTTACAAGAGACCTTGCACACATTAAACAAGGTACGGTTGTGCAATAAAGTGTTGCATTTTCGCATGAAACACCATAAAGTGCACATTGTATTATGCAATTTGTTTCTGCATGAACCTCGTTGCAAATCTCATATCTTTCACCAGATTTGATTAGCCCTTTTGCTTTAAGTTCTTCTCTTGGGCAACCAACGTCCTTTTCATGAGGAAAGCCTTTTGGTGTTCCATTGTATCCCGTAGCGATTAACCTATTATCTTGTACGAAAATAGCACCAACTTTACGATGTGGTGATGTAGATCTTGAAGCAACTAGTTTAGTCATGTCAAGAAAATATTCGTGAAATGAAGCTCTTTTATTCATATTATTACCTATGATTCTGATATTAATCCTTTTAATTCGTTTCTATTACTTTTGATAAATATTTGTTCGCTTTCTTTATAGTTCCTGTTACATATTCAGGGCAGATAAGAATCTCCCTTTCATCGATTTTAGTAATTATGGTTAGAGTTACAAGCAACATTGTTAGTGATATGTGACTGCATCTTACTAATCCTATCTTGTTTTGTTCATCAAATTTTTCAAAATATAATCCTGCTGTTGTTGTTCCATCAAGTCCATATAATAGTTGAAGTTTATCCCACACAGCATTTTTTACCATTTTAAACGAGATATTTGTTGATTTGCTTAAAATCCGGAAAATGATATACCTATCTCTATACGTGGTTACCACATCTATTCCTCCAACCAAATTCCTTCAATAACGAAATTTTCGTCAAGTTTTGCTAAATTTGTCAATAGGATTGTAAGTTGCCTCTCAAAAACACAACTTTTTGTTTTATTTAGTTTGGCGCCTAGTAAAGTAGCAATATGACGAATCTGCTCCCCATTTCTCATCATTAAGGGGGATGAGGGATTACATGTTAGAATAAATGGCACGTTTTTTGAGTTGAGATGAGAAATCACTTTTTTGCCTTTTCTCATAGCAAGTACAAGCTCACTATTGGTTCTTGCTGTAAAAAGAGGGGATATATTTAATTCTAAGCATTTTTGATTTTGCTTTATAAGAGAGCATAATGCAGCGTCAACAATTCTTGCTCCATTGATTATATCCATTGAAAGATAATCGACTCTCCTATCATGTACAGCCCACTTTAAAATAGATTTATCGTCTGATTGAATACAGACTATTTCATATAATCGTCTATTTTTTCCTAGCTGTTTTTTCAAAGTTTCAATTGTTCTTTCTCTCAAAGTTATTCTCGAGGCTAAGATAGTAGTACCATCTTTTTCATTTAAATAAGATTTAAACGTTTTTGCTAAATCGGTTAAATCGAAATTGTCTTTCCTAGCATTGTTATACCATTCTCTAGCTGAAAGAAGTAAAAAACTCTTCAATTTTAAAGAAGAGCAGATTTGGTCACGTTCCTCTATAGTAATAGATTCAAGGAAAAGTAATGAAATGTTAAGTTTACTTGAGATATATAAGTACTCCATTATATCCTCTAATGTCAAATACGGAAGATGATTTTCACAGGATAAATTCCTTCTTGTTTTAAATATCTTTGATGTACTCATTTCTCTCCTCTTTTGGTAATTTTTTTAGGGGTTCTTACTTCAAAAACCTTCTGACCTTATGTAAAATCTTGGTGTAAGATAAAATTTCGATATTATCACCATCTTTAATGAAAAGAATTAAATATAGCAAAATAGGACAGTGCTTGAAACGCGCATTAAATCTAATCAACAAAAAGTGAGTTAATGTTGTTGTGACAAAATGTTTAAAACCATATTAAAAATGTTTAAATTTAAAAAATCATAATATGGAGTTCGAGATAAGATGAGTCTTTACGAAACAATCTGGAAAAACGAGAAAAATCGTGCACTCCTGATAAGTACCATAATAGCAATAGGGGCTTTAATCCTTGCGATAATTATTGCATCTTTAAATTATGCCAATGCACCTAATTTCATAAGAGTATGGTATTTTTCCAATCAAGCGGTGCCTCACTACAGTATAGGGTTAGTTTTAATCGAAATATTCTTGTTATCTGTGTTCTACTTCTTCTTATTAATAGCCATTGCTACTTTAAGTGAAATACGAGCAAATTTACCTTCTTGGGGGACAATACTTCTTAGCACAATTATTGCTTTCCTAGTCACTTGGTTTGTAACATCAATCCATCCAAGTGGTGATGCACTACCAACTAATTTTACTACAGGAATGCAATGGACAATTTTTGGAAGTTTAATTGGTGTTGTTATTTTATCAATAGTTTACTTAGCATTTACAGAACCTAAAGAAGAATAGAAGTATAAATTGATTTCTAGTAAACTATTAAACTACTTTTTTTATCATAAAACTTTGAAAACAAGATAAGGATAAAAAAAATATTAAACTCCACCAGATATTAGTTCATCTAGTGTTTTTTGTCCTTTTTTAATAATTTTTAGGTTAATTTGGTAGGATGCTTCTGAAAGTGTATTTCCTCTTACAGATTTCTTTACACGCCTTCCTTTTCTTGGAATACGGTATCCAATACCACCTTTAAGAAGTAATTTCCTTCTACCACTACCTTGAACATTAGAGCGATAGGGAAAGCCATCACGATCTGATGCCCCAGTTATTTGAAATTCATAACCAGACAGTCCGACAATATCACCTTTTATTTGGTCACCTATTTTTAATCCAATTAAAACATTAGCCTGGGACTCTCTAACAATTTTTGAATAACATTTACCTTCTTTGCTTCCTATGTTTAATTTCATCTCTAGTTGGTCTGAATGTGACAATTTAAACTCTCCTTAATCTTGTTTACGATTATTTGATTATCGAGGTCTTCCTTATTCATTCTCCATTGCCAATTCTTTTTAACAGTTTTCATGTTGAACAAAAGCTTGAATCGTTTGAAGTATCTAGTTATGAAAGGGTGAAATACAATTCAGCCATATTTAAATAGGGGGGCGCTAAATACTACTTAAACTGTTGAAGGTGTTAATATTCCACAGCAATCTTTTAATGACAAGACAAAAACAAACAACACTTATTCGACTTCTGATCAAAAAATAACTCATTGTCCAGATTGCAATTCAACAAAATTAACTTTTGATTCAACGCGAGGAGAAATATCTTGCGTTTGTTGCGGTTTAGTTGTTGAAGATTCTTATATCGATAGAACACCTGAATGGAGATCTTATAATAAAGAACAACACAATAAAAGATCTAGAACAGGATCACCTAAGAATCTTCTAAGCTATGATCATTATGGAACAATTATAGACTACACAAATAAGGATATTTTCGGAAACAGTATCTCCCCTGAAAAAGCAAGCCAGATGTTTAGACTGCGTAATCTTCAAAGAAGAATGGTGTTGCAAAATGGCATAGAAAGAAACCTTCTTCGAGCCTTAAATGAAATTAAAAGAATCGGGAGCCAACTTAATTTAACACAAAAAGTAAGAGAAACCGCTGCAATGATTTATAGAAAAATCCTCAAAATTGGAATTGTTAGATGGAGATCAACAGAAGCACTCGTCGCAGCATCAATCTATATTGCTTGCAGATTACATCAACAACCAGCGAGTCTGGAAGATGTTGCAAATAACACAAGGTTGAACAGAAAAAAACTAGCAAAAAATTTCCGGTTGTTAATAAAACACTTAGATATAAAAATGCCTCTTGCAAATCCTGAGAGCAGCATGGCTAAATTTGCTTCTATTCTGAATTTTCCTCCAAAAGTTTTAACGGACGCTCAAAAAATTCTTGTTAGAGCTAAGGAAGCAAAAATAACAGTAGGGAAAAACCCAAATTCACTCGCAGCTGCTGTATTGTATATCGCAGCCTTACAAAATAACGTAAAATGCCCCCAGAATGATATTGCAAAATGCTGTCAAATTACGGAAGTTACGTTAAGAAATAGATACAAAGAATTTGTAAAAGTTTTAAATCTTGTAATAAATTTGAATTAATGTTCGTGAACAAGTTTTACTTCTATTTCTTTTATTTCAGACATTGCGCTCATTGCACTCTGAATTTCATCAATGTCTTCAATTAAATCTTTTTCTTGAATGAATCCTTCCCACAAACATCGATTTTCAACTAAACACAATCCAGTGCTGTAGACAACCTTCGAAGCAATCGCAGATATTTTAGTCATTATTTTAGCTACGATTTCAGGTGTTAATGGAAAAATATGAATACAAACTTTGTAAACTCTTGAAGATACAAGAAAGAAATACAGAGCTCTTGCATTCGAAGAATAGACGCTCAAGATTTTATTTAAAGAAGATATAGCTGCTAAATCATCAATAACTTCTTGAGGAATTGATATATTTTCTGTATCATTAAAAATAAGAGAATGAGTTAAATCGTCCATTTTTTATCAACAACCTTTATTCTTTGTTACTAAGAGAGACGTTTTGTTGGTGTGATGTTGGTGTGATATATCTACCTATAACATTTAAATATATAGATAAAAAACCTTTTCCTAGTTTTTAGAGCTTGGAACCTACAATTTATAAAATTACTAAACATTCCAACTTGTGAAAAAATTAAATTTTATCACCCATAATAAAAATAAATACTTAGAAGCAAAAATTTTAGCTCAGGAGTATAATATTGATATTAATTGGATAAACGTTGAATATGATGAGATTCAACATTATAATCTCGATGTGATAGCAAAGAAAAGTTGTGAAATAATACAGGAAAAGAAAATTGTTGAGGGGGAATATTTTGTTGAAGATGCAGGATTATTTATTGAAAGCCTTAATTCCTTTCCTGGTCCGTTTTCAGCATATTGTTATTCAACTATAGGAAATCAAGGCATTCTTAATCTCATGACAAATGAAAATAATAGGAAAGCATATTTCAAGTCAGTAATAGCCTATACTTTTGAAGAAGGAATCACACTTTTTACTGGTATAACAAATGGAGAAATAACTAATGAAATGCGAGGAGAAAAAGGGTTTGGATTTGACCCAATATTCCTGCATCTAGATAGTGACAGAACGTTTGCTGAAATGTCACTAAAAGAGAAGAATTTATATTCTCATCGTCAGAAGTCACTTCGTAAGATGTTCGCTCTGTTCAGCCTTCGTCTCTAAAAATGGTGAATATTATGGCAAGAATGCATTCAAGAAGACGTGGAAAATCAGGTTCTACAAGACCGTATAGGAATCAATCTCCAGTATGGATGGAGCATGATAGAGATTTTGTTGTAAAAAAAATTGAAGAATTAAGAAGACAAGGACTCTCCACAGCTATGATTGGTACTATACTACGAGATCAATATGGTGTTCCAAGTGTTAAAGAAGTATTTGGAACAAAAATGATCAAAATAACTGAAGAATTAAATCTTAAACCAAAATATCCAGAAGATTTAGTCAATTTAGTACGAAAGGCTGTTCATTTACGCCGTCATTTAGAAGATAGAAAAAAGGACCTTCATAGTAAAAGGGGATTACAGCTTATTGAATCAAAAATCCGTCGATTAGTTAAATATTATAAGAAAAAAGGTATATTCGAGGAAGGATGGAAGTATGATCCTTCGAAAGCAGGACTATTGTTGTAAACCTACAAATACTTCCGATATTTTTTTATTTTTGAACTTATATTTGTTTTATATTCAGTGAAATTTCATGCAGTCAATTGACATTCCTTATGAGAAATATACAGAGTTAATGGAAGGTGCTAAAAAAATAGCTAAAGCCTTTGAAACTATTAAAAACAACATAAGTATCTTTACCTTATCTAATCCAGACAACTTGAGTGCAACAGGTATAATTGTAAACATTGTTAGAAAACTGGAATTAGGCGCACACGTATCCTTCTTTAGGGATGCGGAAGAAGTAAAAAGGAAGCAAAAGAAACTATCGTACTCCAATTATTGTTTCCTCGGTTTTGAAATTTCAGATATTCCTAAAAATATTCTTAAAGAAAAAAGTAGTTTAGTTATAGTTATTAATCACAAGTTGAAATCCCAAGGCAATAAGAAAGAAACAAACACTCAAGAAACAGATAACTTATTTGTTTTTTCGTTAGAAGATATAGAAATTCAACAAGAAGCATTGTCAACTACAGGTCTTGCTTACTTCATATCTGCAAATTTTTATGAAGATTACCAGAAATTCGCTAGTTTAGCTATAATAGGAGCTTTACATAATGAACAAAAAGACCACAAACAAGAATTAATTGGTTTAACAAAACTAATTTTAGATGAAGGAAAAGAGAAAAACTTCATAACATTAACCAAAGGGACAAGAATACACGGGAGAGAAAAACAACCGATTCATTTAGCTCTAAAATATTCATTAAACCCGTATTTTCCTGGTTTAACAGGTAATGAAAAAGCATGTACATCATTTATAGCTAAACTTGGTATACCAATGAGAGATACAGAAGGAGAGTGGAGAACTATATCTTCGTTATCAAAAGAAGAAATTACAAAATTGAATGATAACTTGATTTCATTGCTTATAGAAAAACAAAAACAAGATATTACTGAAGTTTACAAACTAATTGGTCCTATTTATCTTTCAAATTTAGAACAAAAAACTAGTTTAGCTCATAACATTGAGGAGTTTATGTGGCTTATCGACGGTGCTTGCCACTTAAAAAAAGAAAGTTTAGCCCTTGCAGTAATTCTTGGAGATAGAAAAAACCTACACGATCAACTAAGTAGAGAACTACAAGATTATCATGGAATAACCGCAGATTTTGTTGAACAACTAGAAAAAAAGCCAGAGATTGTTGAAGACAAGGGTTATTATCGTCTGATTAAGGAAATTGAGCATTTTGATAAAACATCAGTAGTTTCAAGGATTATCAAGTCACTCGTGGATAGTAGCATTATTCCAATAGACAAACCAATTATAGTACCAATCGCAAATGAAGATGAAATAGACATTTTAATCTATGAATCACCTCAACTAATCGAAAAAGGAATTCAAGTATACCACATTCTTCAGGATTTGAAAAAAGAGAAACTCATTAAAAGGCTTTCAGGAGATTATAATTACATCGAGGCTTCTGTAGACAAGGAAAATGAAACCGTGGTTATTAAACGTATAGAGAATAAATTAGAATATCATTTTCAAGGACAAAAGCAATAACGAAACAGGAAGGAAAAAAATGGAAAATATAGAAAGCAGCAATACCCTTCAAGTTTCTCTAATAATCAATTGCATAAATACAGAAATTGTTGATGTTATCTCGAAGACTTTAAAGCCTGAAAATAAAATATTAGCTGATAAAACAAAAATTAAAATGGAAAAAAAGAGTAAAACATTGCGAATTGAAATTTCTTCTGAATCAACAATAATGTCCTTAAGAACAACAATTGATGATATTTTTCATACAATTCAAATAGTTAAAAAGGTCTACCAAACCATTCAAAAACATAAAACATAG
>BPTO01000145.1 GCA_023705985.1 Candidatus Heimdallarchaeota archaeon
TAATTTCCTTTATTATATAGAAAAGAGAATTAATCAAATCATGGGATGAAGAGATGAGCACACTAAGAATGATTTGCCTTTTTTATCGTAGGAATGTTAAAACTCTATTACCTTCAGCAATCATCACTTTGACTATTTTTAGTTTAGTTGGTATCTCTGTGATTGCCATAACAATACCCTTTAACATAAATCTGAAAAATGAAATTAAAGATTTAGAGTATCATTTCAGTACAACTATTGCTCAAGATGGAATGACAGGTAGCTCATTTGAGAATATATTATCTGCCTTTGATTCACTAGCGCTTGATAATGGACGACTAGGCTATGGCCTTGTTATAAACTTAATTTATGTCTATCAAGAAGAAAATTTTTTAGTTCCTTTCATCGGCTTAAGTAATGATTTATTTGTTAATATCGGTTTAAGTACTCAAGAGATTGTTGGTTCATCAGAATTTGAATCACTATCAATTAATCTTACAAAAGCAATACCTTATTATCAGAGTAATTCGGAAACAGAGAACCAGAAGCAATATATCGCCAATTTTTCAAGAGTTGAACCAGATGGAAATAATGATGTTTTCAGTTATGTTACGAATATACTAAAAAGTTCAGATTTTTGTCGTTTTTACTCTCCAAGAATTGAATATCAGAAATCATCTTATTTCTTAATTGGCAATATCTCTGTTCTCTCAGAATTAGTCAATTATTTCAATATTGCTTCGAGGGAATTAGGAGCGTTGACGATTAGTTTTCTGGATGCAAAATATATAGATAAATTAACGATTGAACGTTTAGAGAAAGAGATTGATGAAAGAGAAAAGAATATCTTTAACAATTATATAGAAATCGGATTCAATCCAGAATGGATACTCATTTATTCACCTGTCAAATCTTTAATTAAACATTTTGAAGCTTATATTGGTTATGAAATAGTATCCATACAGCTTTTAAGCGTTGCAAATCTTTTGCTAGTGCTCATATTACTCTTTCTAATTGAGATAGGCATCTATCAAATGCTGAAGAAAAATGAGAATGTTTTGTTAGCTAGAGGATTTTCAAAGAAAAAAACTATTCTTCTATTTATGACAATCGAGTTTATCACAGACCTATTTATAGTAATTCTTTCTCTATCCGTTTTTTCAATAGTTATTCTACTGCTAAATCTATCATTCTCCACATTTTCTTTTTTGATTGAAACATATTCGTTGCTTTTTGTCGTTTTCTTCTTAATCAAATTACTTAACCTTTTGGTTAGAACCAAGAGAAGTTTAGAAACAAAAAAGAAAGAAAAGAAAGGTTTTACAAAAACAATAAAAGGTCAAAGATTGCTCATCATACCTGTGCTATTGTCTGTAGTACTACTGCAAGTGTTTATGATCTTTGAGTCTTTATTCTGGCAACCAATTATATATGGCACGCTAGAAATTATTCTTGACATTGTTAGTGGAGTTTTAACTTTGGTTGCTTTGATTGCACTTGCTTCTTCTAGTGAGAAAAAACAAAAAATAAAAGAAAATGTGCTAAAACTCCAAAATTTACTTTCTCGTTTGTTTTCTATAGGATTGAAAAAAATTAGAACCCAACGAATGGTGACTGCTTGTTTATATGCATTGCTATTCTTTTTGATAGTATCTACAACGGCAAAAAAAAGCTATACAGAATACTATAAAGACGGGGATTTATGGGATCTTGTTGTGACTGATGGTTATAGTGGAAGCAAAACCTTAGGTACATATGAACAAATAAATAGTCTGACAACGGAAATCACAGAAATTGAGGAAATGTGTCCTGAAGTTTTTCTTTTTGGTAGTAAGATTTTGAGCAATCAAGGCCAGATTATTAGCACTTCATTAATTGTGTTTAATGCGTCCACTTATGCATCTCAAAATCTTGGGTGGAATCACTTTTTTGGTTCACAGAGTAGTGGTAAGACCAATGATGATATACTAGATCTTAAAGAAAAAACAATTATATTAAATCAAGCTATAGCAGAAAACTATAATTTAAAAGAAGGTGATAATATGTCTTTAGAAGTTGATCTTAAAAGTGTCGGCTATGAAGGTGTATCTCTGCGTATGGATGATATTAAAGTATTAGGAATAGTGGACACTTTGTCTAGAGGGTCAGGATTTACTAGTAGTCGTTACCCATACTCTTTTGTAGATATTTCATTCTATTTAGAAGTTTGTTCACAACTAGGACTTGAACCTCAAATCAACTCATTCGGAATAAATGTAAAATTTGATGATAATGTTAGTGTCGAAGAGAAAGAGACAAAGATAACAGAAGTGTTTAATATGGTTTTAGACTATTTGAATCTCTCAGAGTCAAATGTATATTTCAAGATGATAACTGACACAGGTCCATATTACTCATTTTCTATGGAAGTAGCAGAACAATTCTTCATCTATTTTGACTTAATTTTCTGTATACTCTTCATTCCTCTAATAACTGTCGTTTTCACAAGAGCCACAGTAAAGAATATTGCTCCCTCTTTAGCCAAATTAGGTGCTAGAGGACACTCAGATCAAGAACTTCAAAAGTATTTCATCAGAAGAATAAGAAAATCGCTTATTGGGAGTACACTTCTCGGTCTTTTTATAGGAACACTAGCTGGAATTATCTATACAAAACATCTTCTTTTTAGTTTATTACTGCCTACTGCAGCGGAATTTTATATAAAAATAGGATTATTTTTGGTAGGTATTGCAGCAGTTGGAAGTATATCTATTTATTTAATTGCACCTTTTTCTACTAAACAGATAAAAACGATAACAGAAGAAAAAGAAAGGAAGTTGTCAAGAAATGAACCAAATAATTATTGAATCAGTGTATAAAATATATGGTGGTATTGTAGAAACCGTTGCTCTTGAAAATTTCAATGAACAGATTGACGAAGGAGAAGTTGTGGCTATTGCTGGACCTAGTGGGAGTGGAAAGAGTACCCTTCTTTCCTGCATAGGAGGAATATTAAGACCCACAAGCGGTAAAATTATTGTGGATAGTGACGATATAACCAAATTTTCAGATAGCAAGCTAGTAAATTATCGGCGTGATCACGTTGGACTAATCTATCAAGATTTTAACTTGATAAGTCAGTTTACTATTTATGAAAATGTTGCTCTTCCTTTGCTGATAGCTGGAAAAAAGAACGATTTTATTCAAGAAAGAGTGGATTCCTTGCTGGAAAGTTTAGATATTAAGCGTTACAAAAAGACTTATCCTCAATATCTTTCAGGAGGTGAACAACAGCGGGTATCTATTGCTGTAGCACTAGCGAATGACCCTCAAATCATCCTTGCTGATGAACCTACAGGCAATTTAGATTTAGAAGCGCGAAAGAAAGTTCTTAGTTTACTAATAGAGAAAGCTGTTGCATACAAAAAAACACTCATAATTGCAACACATGATCCTTTTATTTTAGAAAAGGTTAATCGTGTAATCCATCTTTCTAAAGGTAAACGGTGAAAAAATGAGTAAACTAGCACTGCTTTTCTTCAAAAGAACCCCTAAATTATTTCTTAAAGTAGGTTTGCTATCCTTATTCCTATTTTTATTAATTAGTTCATATGGAATTGGCTATGCTATTTTTGAGAAGTCATCACTAACTAAAACAATTGGGGACATTGAAAGGGATTTTGAAATTGAAGGAGAAATAAAGCAGAACTACACAGCAAATAATATTACATTATTGTTTCCTTATCAGAATTACTGGCTTGAATTCAAAAAGGAGTGGACTAAATTCATCATTAGTGACAATCTGATTCTTCTCATTAATTTAGCAATTGATAATCATACACTACAGATAGGGTTAGATTTATCTGAAAGCACAGAAAATGCAAGAACTGAAACCATTGTAGATAATTCCTTTAACTTCTTCAATTCAATTATAGATATCTCATCTTTTATCCTCTTAGATGAATTACCATTCAATCTTGATATTTTGATAAACTATAAGCTATTGAATAATTCCTTTTCGGAAGAGTTTAAAATTGGTCCTAATAACTGTAATTTGGGTTATTCTGTCAATCTTGATGAAAAACTATTTTCATCATTGAATAGTTATTTGAAAACTGTAGATAAGATGGATGAAGCATTTGAATCTTTTATTGCTCAAACGAATCTCGTCTACACGAACAATCTAGATTCGAGAAGAATAGAAACTGAATTGTCTTTCTCCTTTGCTGAATCGTTCCAATCCCTCCTAATAGTATTTACATTTGTGTCTATTTTATTATCCACCTGGTTGATTGAGTTCTTTTTGAGTTTTTACAATAAACAAATCGCTGAAACACTGAAAAATCTTGAGAAAAGAGGATTGGATACAAAAAATAAGACAAGAATAACCGTCTTTCTACCAATAATTGTAGACACAACCAGTTTAGCAATTCTAGGGCTTTCTTTCGTGGTAGTAGACCAAGTTCTATCTTTGAATCTGATTCCTGCATTTATCTTTGCTCTGATTGGGTATCTCTATCTTTTCTATAAACGATTTAAATTTAATTCCCTAAATGAAGAACATTCAACTAGAATGAATACCATTTCAGTTTCAATATACATAATCGTCCTTATAATTTCTGCCTTGATTCCCATTATTGTCAATAACATCATCTCTGCTCTAGTCCCACCTTTAATATCTTCTATTATTTCGATAGGCTCATCAATTGTTTTTTACTACATTATCACTATTATTCTTTCAGAAATTGCTTATAATGTGAAAAGAAGTAGAACCAATAACAAAATTACTGATTCCATTTCACGATTAATCGAAAAAACAATAATATCAACAAAGTCAAATTTGAAATCATGGCATAGCCTTACTCTCCTCCTTGTTTGGGCTATAGTAATAACAAATATAGGTTCTAACACATTTATCGCTGAATACGAGCTATATCAAGAAACTGACTATCCTACTGATTTAATAATAGAAATAGAAGAAGGGTATCTGGCAAACGTTTCAAAATTAGAATCTATACTAGGAATTGAATTTATTTTTCCTGTATCCCATTGCACTCAAAAATATATGATTGACTATGATTATTATTTGATGAATTTTACAAAAATAGATCAGAAGTTTCCAGAATTAATAAAAAGAACCAAATTAAATTCAATTCAAACCAATCATACCTACATCAGTGAGAGTTTTGCGGAAGAATTGGGTTTTGAAAATGAGAACTTATTTCCGACAAGTTTTGGGGAAAATCAAACTAATATAATAGTTAATCAGCCTGTTATTATCACAAAATACTTCCCACTAGTTAAAGAAATAGATAATAGACCCTTTATAGTTGCAAACTATCGTGAAGCGTACAGTGAGTTCTCGGAAGTAACAAAATTGTTGGTTGATTTTGATGTTACTCTCATCAGTACTGAGCAAGTAGTGGAGAAGATTAGAGAATCTACTGGATCCTCTGTCTCAATTCAAAACGAGAATGAAGAATTGGACTATAACTCAATACTGAACACGTATAAGTATCTGTTTTTTGTAATTGCATCATTTATCTGCTTATTGGGTTTCATTCATTTCATAAATAAGCTTTCTACGATATTTAATCAGATGAATTCAAGAGGCTTAGAAACGGGAAAAATTCGCACACTACTAATTAAAGAAATAAGCTATTTTATCCTATCAGCTTTTTCATTTGGAATACTTTCTGCCTTATTCTTTCTTTTTGTTCAATTATCTAATTACATCTATAAAATCCCATTATTCACACCTATTTCGATTCAATTTCGTCCAGATTTGTTTTTGTTATTTGTGATTCCGTCAATAATTGCTATTGTAATCTTCTCATCCCGATTTAAAAAAAATACGCATAAAACTAGTTATTAAATTATTGCTAAATTCTCTTTCTCTAAACTTGTGACTTTCCAGTTTACCTTTTAGCTTTTTAATGCTTATGGTAGCTTAACTGGAAACCTTTTACGAAGAGTGATAGAGGCTTACATACTTCATCCCTGTCTAACTTTCACTCTCCTATGTTGTCATGAAGGAACGAGATACAAAGTCTGTCCTCCACCCATTCAAGATACGAACCTGAGCAGGAACGAGTTTTCCCCAGTTAGTGAATCCTATCGCAGCATAGCGACCATCCTTTGTTCGTGTTTCCCTGTCTTTTACTGTATCCATACGCTTATTGACTCCAAAAGTTCCTTCGATAATGCATCAAATCCCAAGTGTCTTGAGGTATTGTTTAGGTGTTTGCGAGTACTGTTCTATGCTCTTTTTTCATCATCTTCGCGTGTTATGTCATTTAAAACCATTTTTACAGCTTTTTGTACATATAAACTCTCATCATCGACCATTTCAAGTAAAGGAGCAACCGATTTAGGTGTTCCAAAAGTTCCTAAAGTTTCTGCAGCACATTTTCTTACATACCAATTAGAGTCATGAATAGCAACATGTAAGAGATTCATTACACTCTCTCCACCAATTTTTCCGAGTGATTTTGACGCTGTTTCTATTACATCATGAATATCTTCAGTCATCATCAGATCATATAGAGGCTGAATCGCTTTTGGGTTACCTATTTCACCTAAAGACCATGCTATTTGCTTTCTGATTTCCTTATCAGAATCTCCCAAGAAACGAACTAGAATATCTATGTTAAATTTCTCTAATTTTACAATTTCAGACCATTTTTCTTTTGCAATTAAAAGCAGAACATTCTCAGTTTTATCTGATGGTTTCCACCCCATATATTCCAAGACAACAGCAGATTCACTTCTAGCTTCCCAGCTATTGTCTAATAATAGTGCTAATAGTACGGGTTTAGATTCCAGTGCCCACAACTCTCCTAAAGCCCTGATGACACTTTTCCTTACTACTCCACTAGCATCATTCAACTGCTTGATTAAAGGTGCAACAGCTCTTTTATCTTTAATTTTTCCCAGAGCCCAGGCTGCTTTGGCTCTAACTGCTGATTCTTCATCTCTAAGAAGTTTTATTAAAGTCTCAACTGCTTTAGTTCGATTTTTATTGTCGACAATTGCCTCAAGAGTATACATACTTAATAACGGATCAGCCCCATCTAAAGATTCTACTAATGTAGCAATGTCATCTTCATCTAGCAATTACAAATCCTCAACACTTAAAGTACATTGGAGAATTAAAGATGTTTGCATTTTATAAGTCAGCAATAAATTTCAATAAAAAAAATTACTGAAAAGTTATGTAGAGAAACCAACACTTAAATTTGTGATAAAAAACGTATAAATAGTTTTTATTTAATAAAAGGTGACAAAAACGATTGAAGAAAAATACACAAAAGAAGAATTGTTAGCAAAAGCTAACAAACCAGCCAAAGAGGCTCTGAGACTTCACCCTTATTATAAGGGTAAAATTCAAATTGTTCCAAAATGTAGTATTTGGGATTTTGATGCATTTGGTGTGTGGTATACACCAGGTGTTGCTGCCAGTTGTAGAGCAATAAAAGAAGACCCCGCAGAATCTTATAGACATACAAACAGAGCAAATACTATTGCAATAGTCTCTGATGGAACAAGAGTTCTCGGGTTAGGAGATATAGGTCCAGCAGCAGGTCAACCTGTTATGGAAGGAAAAGCGCTGTTATTCAAATATCTGGGTGGTGTTGATGCAGTACCATTGAGTATTGATACAAAAGATCCTGATGAAATAATTAAGTTTGTTAAATTAATACAACCTTCATTTGGCGGTATAAACTTAGAAGATATATCAAAACCAAAATGTTACAAAATCTTAGAGACATTACGTAATGATCCTGAAATTACAATCCCAGTATGGCACGATGATGCACAAGGAACAGGCGCAATTGTAACTGCTGGAGTTCTTGGCGCTTTAAAACACGTTGGTAAGAATCTTGATGAAGTTAAGATTGCTATGCTCGGTGTAGGTGCTGCTAATACTCGAACAGCCTATGTTCTTCATGCTGCTGGTGCTCCTTTTGATAACATAATTATGTGCGATTCCAAGGGTATTATTACCAAAGATCGTCCTGACATTATTGAGCAGAAAGATTACGACACTTTCAAGTATGATTTAGCTCAAAAGACCAACCCAGAAGGAATTACTGGTGATTTTGGTGTCGCTCTCCAAGGTGCTGATGTTCTCACTTCAGCTTCTAAATCTGAACCAGGTACAATCAAGAAAGAATGGATAACCAACATGGCAGAAGATTCTATTGTTTTCACATGTGCTAATCCTCTTCCAGAGATTTGGCCCTGGGATTCTAAAGAAGCTGGTGCAAGAGTTGTTGGAACTGGTCGAAGCGACTTTCCAAATCAAATTAATAACAGTCTTGGTTTTCCAGGTATTTTCAGAGGAACACTCGATGTTAATGCTAGTACTATTACTGATGAGATGTGTGTCGAAGCTGCTCGTGCCATTGCTGAAGTTGCAGAAAAGAGGGGTCTTAGAGATGATTTCGTTATTCCTTCAATGGATGATGTTGAAATCTTCCCCTATGTTGCGAGTAAAGTTGGCATGAAAGCTATTGAACAAGGTGTTGCTCGAATAATTATGGAAGAAGACGAATTATACAAAATTGCTAAAGAACAAATTAAATATGCTCGTGACCTCACAAAAAACCTGATGGATACTAATTTCATCAAACCAAAAATTTAGTTTTTTTCTTTCTCTTTTTTTCTAGCTTGCAAAGACTTTATATTGTATTTTTTACTTTATAATATTATTATGAATAATCTATCTCCGGATTCTAATTTCTATGACGTGATAGATTCTTTTCCTTTCCCTGTAGTGATAATAAAGGGAGATAGGTTTGTTGGATCAAACAAGCATTTTCGTAATGGAAGCGGATATTCACAGGAGGATCTTGAAACTAGTACTATTTATGATCTTATTCACAAAAGTAACAAAGATATCGCAGATGCGATAATTAGCGGTTTTCATTCAGAGAGTGATATACCTCAAGAAATTCTTATTAATTTTATAAACAAGGATGATACAATATCGTTAAACATAGTTACTATCCATAAGATCAAATTTTCAGGGGAAAATGCGCTTCTACTAATTGGTGAAGATATTACTCAAGACCCAATGAAATTTCAATCCTCCCATCTAATGCAATCTCTATTTGAATCA
>BPTO01000146.1 GCA_023705985.1 Candidatus Heimdallarchaeota archaeon
AAAAGAATGGTTAATAAAACAGTAAGCTAACCAATTCTAGAAGAGTGATAAAATAAGAAGCGACAAAAGCAGGAAAGTTTTTTGTGCAAAAAGGAAAATATCAACCTTTTGTGTATAAGTATTAGAAGGAATGAAAATGGAAAGTATAATTTGTTATGATATAGTAGAAGATAAGAAAAGAGCAGAAGTGGCTAAAATATGTCAAAACAAAGGATTTTCAAGAATACAATATTCAGTCTATTTTGGAGATATAACAAGAAATGTGCTAGAAAGTACAATGTTGGAGATAGGAGATATTCTAAAAGGGTATGAAGGGAATGTGGTAGCAATAGAAATATGTGAAAAATGCGCGAAAAAGAAAAAAATCATCCAAATGAAAAAAGAAGAGAAGAAACAAAAAGATGAAGATAAAGGGAAAAAGAAAAATGGAAAGGAACTGAAAAAAAAGAAAAAAAAGAAAAAGAAAAGAAATGTAATAGATAAAGAAAGGATGGATGAGATAGCAAAAAAGGGAGTGATAATGCTGTGAATAAACCAAGAATATACTTTGAAATGATAAGGCAGCATTTTTACTGTAAAAGGATAAATTATTGGCGATATTGCATGAGATACATGGGATACCAAAGTTACAAAATGGAAAAAGGAGCAGAATATCACAAAAAAAGGGAAAAAAGAAATTCGAGCTATGATCAACAAATTTGGGTAGAAAATGAAAACTTAAGTCTAGCTGGATATGTAGATTATATGAGAAAAAAACAAAAGGAAGAATGGATAATAGGGGACTTCAAACAGAAGAAACCTTACCAACAAATAATCCCTGAACACTATAAAATGCAACTAGTAGCAGAAGTAATGGCAGTGGACATAGGAGATAGAGTAAGAGAAGAAGTAGAAATACAAATTAAAAATGGAAAAGTCATAAAAGAGAAAATAAGAGAAGAAGAAAAGCAAAAAGTATTGGAAGCTATAAAAGAAATACAACTAATCATAGAAACAGAATTATTACCAGAGGAAACAGAACAAGAAAGAAAATGCGTTGACTGTGAATATAGGAATATATGTCAACCAAGCAGCTATTAATTTGCATATCTTTATAAAGGATTTTCAAATCGAAGATATGCAACAAAAGAGAAAATAAGAACGCTCCTAATAGAGAAAAACACGAGAAATTGGCTCGGGTTGCAAATAGTATCTCAACTACTAGAGAATTGAAATTTTTTTTCAATTCCTGTGGTCAATGTGGAGAGAATAAAAGTTGCAAATAGTATCTCAACTACTAGAGAATTGAAATATTCGCGGACCAGCTACTGCAGCACTTGCCGCTGCAGATAAGTTGCAAATAGTATCTCAACTACTAGAGAATTGAAATCTGTTATTTCAAAATCTTCTGGAAAAATATTACTTTCTGTTGCAAATAGTATCTCAACTACTAGAGAATTGAAATGCTTTCGACCGTTGGACAATTCGACATATGATAGGAAGGTTGCAAATAGTATCTCAACTACTAGAGAATTGAAATAATACTCTTCTTCCTCTTCTCCAAACATTTCGTTAATTGTTGCAAATAGTATCTCAACTACTAGAGAATTGAAATTGGTATCATTTTCATTGTGCTGCATAAGTTCCCTTTGAAGTTGCAAATAGTATCTCAACTACTAGAGAATTGAAATCAATTTCTACAAACAGTTAAACCTTGAGAAGTTACAAGTTGTTGCAAATAGTATCTCAACTACTAGAGAATTGAAATCATAATTACCTCTTGTAACAATATTATCAGTTATTGTCTGTTGCAAATAGTATCTCAACTACTAGAGAATTGAAATTGAACTTACAAATAACTGTTACTGGTGCTTGCACTGTTAGTTGCAAATAGTATCTCAACTACTAGAGAATTGAAATTCTTCTAATGATTGTTGTTCAAACATTTTAATCATCGTTGCAAATAGTATCTCAACTACTAGAGAATTGAAATTATAATATTCTTTTTCTAAGCCAATCTATGAATTTTCCCGTTGCAAATAGTATCTCAACTACTAGAGAATTGAAATTATAGGAAATCCTCCTTAAGTTTATGTAATGATATAAGTGTTGCAAATAGTATCTCAACTACTAGAGAATTGAAATTAAGCCATTTTGATAATTTTAAGATCGGCATAACGAGTGTTGCAAATAGTATCTCAACTACTAGAGAATTGAAATATTGTTTGATTAGCTCTTGAACTACAAATAGTTTTAACCGTTGCAAATAGTATCTCAACTACTAGAGAATTGAAATAACAAATATTCTTCTGTTTTAAGTTCATTAACTAGTAGTTGCAAATAGTATCTCAACTACTAGAGAATTGAAATCTCATAAAAATAGATCCGATTAATCTCCCTGCTGGTGGAAGTTGCAAATAGTATCTCAACTACTAGAGAATTGAAATTTCAAATAATAACCGAGTGTCGCTTGAATAACCATATCTGTTGCAAATAGTATCTCAACTACTAGAGAATTGAAATTTAACTAATTTCTTACGACCACAAGGAAATAGAGATGGTTGCAAATAGTATCTCAACTACTAGAGAATTGAAATTATGAATATATTGTACTACTGAACCTTTTTTAAAGAGTAAGTTGCAAATAGTATCTCAACTACTAGAGAATTGAAATAAGTAAAGTATGACAGCTTCATCAGCCCCACGATGAGTTGCAAATAGTATCTCAACTACTAGAGAATTGAAATTTAGGTAATGCCAAATATTGAGCATCATTAGCGCTTTTGATGCAAATAGTATCTCAACTACTAGAGAATTGAAATAACGAGCTCTTTCATTAGAAGGGATTGTGATTCTATATTGTTGCAAATAGTATCTCAACTACTAGAGAATTGAAATTTTGGTAATGGAATATCTGTCCAGCCTGTTCCTGTCACGTTGCAAATAGTATCTCAACTACTAGAGAATTGAAATGTACCATTGTTTCCCATTCAAACATCTCTCTTCTTTGAAGTTGCAAATAGTATCTCAACTACTAGAGAATTGAAATTTAGGTAATGCCAAATATTGAGCATCATTAGCGCTTTTGATGCAAATAGTATCTCAACTACTAGAGAATTGAAATAACGAGCTCTTTCATTAGAAGGGATTGTGATTCTATATTGTTGCAAATAGTATCTCAACTACTAGAGAATTGAAATTTTGGTAATGGAATATCTGTCCAGCCTGTTCCTGTCACGTTGCAAATAGTATCTCAACTACTAGAGAATTGAAATGTACCATTGTTTCCCATTCAAACATCTCTCTTCTTTGAAGTTGCAAATAGTATCTCAACTACTAGAGAATTGAAATTTTTGCTGATGAAATAGAAGAAATAAAAGAAGAGAATACAAAAAGAAGCGTAAAGATACCTCTACCAGAACATTTCATAGATTATTTAAAAATCACATGAGACGAGGAAAGTAATGTTAACTACTAACTTGAATTGATTGTGCTTCATGGGTATTTCTTGATATAAACAGGAACTGAAAGTAGTACAACAGGAGGTAGAATTAGTTATTTTTCAGAAGAACGTGAAGAAGAGGTAGAATTATCAGAATCTTCCTCATCTGAGTGTTTAAAGCTGAAATAAGAATAAAGGGAAAATGAAGAAGAGGTCTATCGTTTAATCTTCTTATCGTTTTTTTCGAGAGAATAATTTCATAAGTATCAAAGGAACTACTACTATTAGTAGAATAAATGGGAAATATATTTGAGTTTCATCTGTAGTAGATACAACTGTAGAATATTCTACAGGTTCATCAAGAGGATAGAGATCAACCAAATCAGCAGAACCATCAATAGAATAATTACCAGTCCCTGACCAGTCGGACCAGTAATTACCTTCAGAAGTTTCAGCATCATACCAAAAGTTGTTAGCTCCATCATCTTTTGCTTGTGAAGTTCCTCCTAGATTATTGTCTTCAAAGGTATTATGGTGAACGATATTATTATCAGAACTAGACGAGGAGTAGACACCATAGCGTTCATTTTCTTGTAGAAGATTGTAAGTAACGACACAAAAAGCAGAAGACGCAAGAAAAATGCCATAGTAGTTATTGATGCATGTGTTGTTGACAACTGTCGCACTCCCAGAATAGTGAAGCCTGATGCCTACACTGTTGCTGTTGCACGTGTTGTTTTCAACCGTAGCACTACCAGAATAGTAAAGCTTGATGCCCTCGTAGTAGTTGTTGTTGCACGTGTTGTTGATAATAACTGAATATGTACAGGAGTAGAGAAATAGACCAGCTGTAGTGTTATTTAATATTTGGTCACGTACTGTAACATTAGTACAATTAACTAATATTAATTGACCATAAACTGGTTCAGCAATAGTAGTAGAGTCAAGGTTAGTGTAATAACCTAGTTTTTTACCATTCACCCAATTGTCCTCGACAGTGTTAGAGAGGTAAGCATCAGCAGTATCTTCATCTATATACAAACCACAATTGGTAAAAGTGTTGCTAACAACAGTAGAATAACTAGAAGAGTAAAGCTTGATGCCTTCGTAGTAGTTGTTGTTGCACGTGTTGTTGGTAACAGTCGCACTCCCAGAAAACCAAAGAGAGATGCCCTCGTCATTGCTGTTGCACGTGTTGTTGGAAGCAGTAGAATTACCAGAATCCCAAAGCAAGATGCCATAGTTGTTATTGTTGCACGTGTTGTTTACCACCGTCGCACTCCCAGAATAGTAAATCTCGATGCTATGGTAGTTATTATTGCTGCACGTATTATTGGCAATGGTAGAACTCCTAGAATTCAGAAGCCTGATGCCCTTGCTATTGCTGTTGCACGTGTTGTTTATCACCGTCGCACTCCCAGAAGAGTCAAGATTGATGCCATGGTAGTTGTTGTTTTCGCACATATTGTTTATCACCGTCGCACTCTCAGAAGAGTCAAGATTGATGCCGTACCAGTTGTTGTTGCTACACGTGTTGTTTACCACCGTCGCACTCCCAGAAGACAAAAACGAGATGCCGTCCCAATTGTTGTTGCTACACGTGTTGTTTATCACCGTCGCACTCCCGGAGATGACCAGTAAGATGCCTACATAGTTGTTATTATTACACGTGTTGTTAATGACAGTTGCTGTACCAACAGCTATATTGCTGATTAAAATTCCATAATCACCTGCGTCAACATAGCAGTTACAAATAATGAAATATTTCGTTGTTCTGTACACATAGATACCAGTAGTACTCGTTGTTGTAATATTGTAACCATCAATAAGATAAGGATCCTCAACAGTTCCTGAACCGGGAAAAACCTCAAATCCACTGTCAGAAATAATGGATATTGGATTATGTAAGGTCGAAGAGGAGTAAGAGGGTGGGTTGGAAGATATAGTTGTAGTATTTAACCTCATACTAGAGAATAAACTTAGTCCAAAAATTAGAATAGAAACATATAAAACTCTTCTAAATGGTACTCTAGTTTGTTTTAATCGCTTTTCCATTGTTTAACCTACAAAGATGTCAATTTAATATGCTAGCATGTTTTGACACTTATATATCTTATGAAGTGAAAAGTAATTATTTTTCTCTCAATTTAATGAAATAAAGTAGATGTTTCAAAACTACAAAATTGTGAAAAGAAAGTAAAGGTTGTATAATGAATCTCAGCTACTACATTGCTAAATCATAATGACCATTAGCTCTTAAAACGAATAACTCATTTGTTTAAGTAGCAAAAATGAAAAAAAGCAATTTTAAATTAGATCTCTAGCGACCATAGCTATTACTTCGATTGCTTCTTTTGAAACACTCTTTCTTTTGGGTGTCATAGCAGCTTGATAGATGTCATTTAGAATCTTTTCGCGGTTATGGTTAACTACTTCTAGAAGAGCCATATCATCGAGTTGGGTTTTTTCTTTAAAGAGGGCAAGAATCATATCACCAAGATCTTTAGTTGCGCTTTCCATAGCTTTAATGACACGTTTTTCTGAAGCAGTGATCTTGTTATTGTCTTTCTGGCAGAATTCTACTACAGAGCGAATCATATTATCTAGAATGCGCTGAACATCATCAATATCTCTCTGACTAATCTCTATAAAGTCCACTGTTTCAGGAGGTTTGTTTTCTTCAGTATGATTCATAGAATGAACACCCTTTATACTTAGAAGTTTCAGTGATAGTTGTATTTAAAGATGTTTATTAGATTTAAAAGCCCTTCTAGAACGTGAAATATTAACTATGAGGACGAAAAATTGATTGGGTGAAGAATTAAACTGTACCATTTGAGATATCGGAGTAATCTCCAACTTTGAGAGAATGACCCCTTAATCCCAAGAGTCGACTGTTAGTTCCAATGACAGAATCAGAAATGAAACAGCGATTAAGTTTAGATTTTTCTAATACAACAGAATTCTTGATTTCACAATTTTGAATATTCACACCTTCTTCAATCATAGCGTAAGGACCAATAGTTGAAGATTCGATGGAACAATTTTTGGAAATATATACTGGGGGAATAATAGTTGAATTGATCAGTTCTCCTTCAACAGTGTGAGTATGTTCATTTAAATAGAGTTTATTCACTGCTAGAAGGTCTTCAGGGTAACCTATATCCAACCGCCAACCATCTATCTTAGCAGCTGTTACTCTGTAATTATTATCTATCAATGCTTGTAAAGCGTCAGAAAGTTCGTATTCCCCTCTAGCTGAAGGTTTTAAACCTGAAATCATGTTAAAAATTACTGGAGATAAAACATAGAAGCCTGTAATAACATTGTTACTTTTAGGGTTAGCGGGTTTTTCTACAACAGACAAAACTTTATCTCCGTCAATCTCAACAACACCGTATCTTTGTGGATTAGGATTTTCCTCTATATGTAAAGTTGCAGTAGAATTGGAAGAGAAATGATGATCTATAACTTTTTTCAAATCAGCTCCAAAAAGATTATCTCCAAGTTGCAGAACAAAATCTTCCTCTATCTTTCCTTCAACTAAACCAATAGCTGCAGCAATACCTCTAGCATGGTTCTCATGCTGAACAATATATGAAATGTCCATACCAAAGTCTTGACCATTATGAAAATAGTCCATGATAGCATTACGTTGGTAACCGACAACAATAGTAACATCGGTTATATCTAAAACATCTCTCATATACTCAAGAGAATGATGCAAAATAGGCTTACCAGCTACTGGCAAGAGATGCTTAGGGCGAAAACTAGTAAAAGGTAGAAGACGACTACCAAACCCCGCTGCGAGAATAACCCCCTTCATTAACTCACTTCTTATTATCGTTATTTTGAAATTCTATATTAATATAAATCTACTAAATACATTTAAAATGGTTTTAAAAGGATTGTGCTCCAACTTTTTCGAGTGAATGTTAGAATGATTGAAAATTCAAATATAAAGAGTTCTTTAAAAGTCCAAACAAAAAGAATTAAAAACAAACTATCTAACTTTGGACTGATTGCAATGTGGTCAAAAGCAAGTGAACACGTAGAATTGGGAGTTATTTGATAAATGTTGTTCTTAATATTAGCTTTTATCTTTTAGTGTTTTTGTGATAAATTTCTCTATTTTCTTTAAATTGGAAAAAACATTATTTGTGTGTTTCTTCAAAGTTGATTTAGAATTAAGACCTCTGTGTGTTGCAACTTTTATTATATCGGAAAATTCACTTACATAATTAAAATCCTTGTAGGTATCTGTAACAAAGAAAAATTGAGGTTCATCATCATTTACTGAATAGGTATCAATAATTTGTTGGATCATTTCTCTCTTATTTTCAAAAAATTCACGACACAAAATTGTATTAAAATATTGAAAAACGGAGAAATCTTGAAGTTGTTTTTCAAGTAGTTTTTTATCTCTTCGATTTGTTGCTAAACACATTATAAAATTCTTACTTAAATTAGATAGTACAATTTTAGTATCAGAGAACAATTTTTGAAATCGTAAAAAATCTTCTGTTTCTATTATCTTTCTTCTTTCTTTACTAATTTTCTCTTTTACTTGCTTCGGAAAATCTAGTTTTTCTAGGATTGAATCTTCGTTTAATCCTTCCAATTTTAAAGACAATACCTTTCGTAAATCAATATCAATAGAAAATTTACTTCTGCAATGCTCAAATGTAGAAATATAACGTTGTTTGTCATCTATAATCGTACCATCTAAATCGAAAATTATTACATTTCTACTGTTGTTATTCATCAAAATCATTTTTCAGTTTGTGATATAGTTTCATTATTCCTTCTTCTATGGTGATTCTTGGTTTGAACTCATATGTTTTTTCAAATTTTGTTGTATCCAGTTTTACTGTTCGTTGAGTTTTTTCATCTTCTATGTTAATATATTGAATTATGATACTTTTTTTCAATTTATTTCCAATTATTTTTGCAACTTTCTCTGCTAATTCTGTCATAGAAATTGAACTACCATAACCTAAATTATAGATGCCCTGTAAAGGTTCATTGATTACTTTTTTGAACCCAATTATAGCATCATCAATATAAAGAAAATCTCTTGTTTGTTTACCAGTTCCATAGACCTTAATTATTTGATTTTCCAATGCTTGCTTAATGAAATAGAACATGACTCTTTTGTAGGGATCATTTTCAGAATAAGTTACTGTTAATCGAATGATTACTAAATTGAAACCTAAATCAGTTGATAATTTTTGTAATAGTTTTTCTGCTTTCAATTTTGTTATACCATATTCTGAAAATGGTTCAGGTTTTGAAGTCTCTTTAAATGGTTTTGATGTTGTCAAAGAGTATATATCTAGTGAACTAGCAAATATTACGTTAGTTGGTATCGTTTTTTTAATTAAGGGAATTAATGAATGAACGTTTACATATTGGAGTGTATCTCCATCTACACTCTTAGGCGTTTGTGCTGCTAGATGGACCAATGTATGAATTTTAGGTAATTCAGTTGACTCTATTTTTACTAGATCTAAGTATTGGTAGTTATAAGATAGATTTTCTAATTTAGGATCTTTTCTACTAAATAACAAAACTCTCTCATTTTCTATCTTATCATCTTTAAGTAAAGACATGGCTAGATTTTTACCTATAAAACCTGATGCTCCTG
>BPTO01000147.1 GCA_023705985.1 Candidatus Heimdallarchaeota archaeon
CGCTCTTCCGATCTTATAGTGTCCAAAACTCTGTTACTGTTCTACAAAAGAGTCCATACTGGTTTGGTATTGGTGCAATTGATGGCACTGCTCAAGACTTAGATATCGATACTTTCATCATGAGAGTTATTCCAGATCAAACTTCAGCTCTAGCTGAATTCAAAGCTGGTAAACTAAGTATTATGAGTCTAGCACTGTTCCCCGCAGAAAGGAAACACATGCAACAAGATGTAAGGTTTTTGGTTCAAACTCGATTGACTGGATCCTTCTCATTCCTGTTCTACAACCTACGACGTCCATTCATCGGTGGTGACGCAAACGATATCATGTTAGATGCTCCAGGAAAAGAGGACTACACTAAAGGTGCAGCAGTTCGTAAAGCACTTAACTACGCCATTGATCGTGATGAAATGAATCAAGTACTTCATGATGGTGATTATCTCCTTTCGGACAGTCCAATCTACCCAGTGCAAGCTTACTGGTACTATCACGACATAGTCAAATACCGTTATGATTTGGATGCTTCCTTCGAATGGTTGCACGCTGCAGGAATTATTTCTGAAATTCCAACATTAACAACAGAGACAATTACAACTTCAGATACAGTTACTACTTCAGAGACTGTAGTTATAACTACTGAAACACCAATGTCATTAATAGCTATACTTGGCGCACTTGGTGCTGTTGTTTTCGTAGCTCTTTACAAAAAGAGGAAGTAAAAAACCACAATTTTCTTTTTTCTTTTTTCTTTTTTCTTTTCTTTATCTTTTGCAAAGCAACTTTTCTAAGATATTTGTCTTTCCTTGAGATTGTGTCTACTATATTGCGTACATTATAAAACCTGGTAAACCTACCATAAGGCTATCTAAATGCTATTTAGATGAATTCTCTACACGTGTGTTGAAAAATTAAATTCCATTCTCTAATTGTAAATAATTGAAATTAGTTGTATTCCTCTTTTTCTGAAATAAGCTACCATTATTATATGACTCCGTAATAAATTATTGCTGCAAGTGTAGCAACAAACAATAGTATCGATACTCTAACTAATGGAGCCAATTCCATTATCTTCTCGATAACATTTCTTTTTCTACTTATCAAAAAGGAATTTTGTGATTTTCTGGATATTATAGTATAATGAAAGAGTCCTATTAATATTCCTGATGTCATTAGAACAAAAGTATAATATGCTCCAAATGAAGTTTTCACATTTTGTTGTGTATAATAAGCAATTAAGTAATCTAAACCTGCTATTGCTGTTGAATAGATAATAGAAGAAAGAGGAAAAGAAAAAATTTTTTCGATGAACAATGTAATTCCTGATACTTCAAATTGATATTTACACCTTTGACACTCACATGTTCGCTTATCCTCAAGCACTATTAGTTTATCTTTCCTACAATAAGGACATTTCATTATTTAACACCCTTTCTTTCTTTTTTCCTTTTTTTCCATTTTCTTATTCCGATTAAAACTGGGACAATTATTAGGTTATTCATCAAAAAACTTGTTTTTATAGTTGGAATACTATTTGGATCCAAAGGGTCTGATCCTTTATCTATTTCTACTCCGTCTTCAAAACCGTCAAAATCTGAATCGGGTTGAGAAGGGTCTGTTCTGTAGATATCTGCTTCTTCAACATTAGTTAGACCATCTCCATCGTAATCTGCATCTTTATCCGATATTCTAGGATTAGTGATATATCTATGCACTTCATCTCCGTCTAAAAGACCATCTTTGTCTGTATCCGGATCTTCAGGATTCGTTCCATAACTTTGTTCATCCTTATTTATCAAATTATCATCATCTGCATCTCCCAAAGCATCAGCAGCGTTGTTTGGATCTAGCGAATCATATGTTACTTCAAAAGCATCAGTCATTTTATCATTATCAGTATCATCAGAAAGTGGACTCGTGAAATAAATTAAAACTTCCTCCCCATCTGTTAAACTATCAAAGTCTGAATCAGGATTCATTGGATTCGATCTATGAATATCAACTTCTTCAATATTCTCTAGGAGATCTAGGTCTGTATCACCATTACTATCTTTTGAAACAGGATTCAAAGCATACTGATTCACCTCCAACCCATCTGAGACCGTATCGCCATCTGTATCTATTTGATCCTCTCTTGTTTTCAGAATTTTTTCTTCATAATCCCATAATCCGTCATTATCATAATCTCTATTAGTTGTATGTGTTGAAGATCCATATTGACTTGTCCAAGGCATCAATCCATAATCATTTGTTTCGAAGATGTAAATCTCTCCTCTACTATTCAGATACACGACTTCAATTTCTTTATCATTATCAATATCATAGACTAACGGAGAGTTGGAATCTGTTACTATTCCTTTCCATAACCTTTCTTTTTCAACGCCACTTGAATCGATTACACGTAAATAATTATAATCTGCTGCAATTATTTCGGGGACATTATCATTATCTATATCTGCTATCGCAGGAGTTCCATGACAGCGGAAAAAACCTGCGTTTCTGAATGTCTTGTTCAACTCTCCATCATATTCTAACAATATAATTCCTTTATAAAAAGGTTGAATAATTGCCGGTAAATTGTCATTATTTAGGTCCATTGCTATAGCTTGTGTCTCTTTCCAGATGGAATAATCAAGTGGAACAGTCCAGCTTTCGTTAACAACTGGATTTAATACTATTCCATACATAAAACCTAATGTTGAGCTTATTAGGAGTTCGTAAGTACCGTCGTTTTCCAAATCTGTAACAATAGGCATTACTCTAAAATTGTCTGTGATATTTCCGTATGTTTTTATTGGAAGCGTTAAAGGGTAGCCACTAAGCAATGTGCCATTTAAGTTCCAAGCATATACTTTCCCTATTTCTGTACATAGAATTATATCTAGAAAACTGTCATTGTTAATATCTTCAACTATTGGTGGCAAAAACACGGTGGCATTTATTTGAAACTGTTTTGGCCACGCAGAGATATTATTCCCATCATAATCTATGTAATAAATCCAACCATCATTACGAACCACGACAAATTCTTCTATACCATTTTCATTCAAATCATAAAAAATTGTCCCATGAATGAAGCTTCCTAGTAAGTCAATTTGGAAGCTGTCAATAATTTCTCCCTCTTCTGTGATTGCAATAAATGATGTAATTCTTTTTTCTAAATTATAGTCTGCTACGCGGAAAATTATTGCTTCTTTTCCCTCAACCTTTCTCTTTCCAAGTATTTCTTCAACTGTAAAGTTGACTTGTATAGGCCACCCTTCAACTAGTTCTTCTCCACTAAACAATAAAATTAGTGATGGAGCTGTTTCGTTAATTCTATCCGATATTATAACCGTTTCTAGTTTTCCATCATCATTTAGGTCTAAAATTAATGGGTTATTATTATAAGTATATTCTGTTGGAAGTTTGATTATACGATCGATATCTTCAGTGTAATCTACTACGACTTTTATTGGATATTTTAGGGTCTTATTAGTGAATTCTAATGAGTGTACAGTAAAACTGGAAGACAATCCGATAATTAGAGCAATTGAGAGACCTAAGATTAAAAAATTGCTTTTCTTTTTCATTTGATCATCCTTGCATTGTTGTAGATTTATATTTGATTTTATCGTACTTTTGATGGAAATATTTAGAAGACTCTATAGTCTCTGAATTTTTTTTTCTCTGTAAACAGTAAAACAGAGAAATTTATAAGTTTCTGGGATAAAATGTTCTGAAATAAAATTTTTCAAGAAAGTTTAATATTAGCTATAGACTTTCAATCATGTGAAAGAGCTGGAAGACACAGAAAAAACTAATAGATCTTTCAAAGTACAACTAAGATTCCAACTTAAGAAATACTGGAAATATTCAAGAAAATGGTTCCCTTTTTCTATCATTATAGGTTTAATTAGCGGCGTCCTAATGGGTCTTTTTATAGCTTCTATTGTTCAATTATGGAATCTGGTCGATAAAATTGATTATTATTATGCTCTATTCCCAATTGTGGGAGGCATCACTTCTCTTTTGTTGTATTTTGGGTTCAAAGAGGTAAAAGGTGCTGGTATTTCATATGTTTTAACGCATAAAAACACAACAACTCCAATACCATCAAGAACTATTTTAACCAAATTCTTTGCGAGTCTTTTAACTCTAGGGGTTAATGCACCAGCTGGAAGAGAAGGACCGGCTGTTACTATGGGAAGTTCGGTAGCTTACTCTTTAGGGGACAAACTAAAAATGACAAAGGAAGATCAGGGACACGCTATAACTATTGGAGCAGCTGCTTGCACCGCAGCTGTATTTAGAGCGCCTTTAGGTGGTACAGTCTTTGCATCAGAGGTTCCATATAAACACGATCTCGATGAAACAGTTTTTCTTCCAGCATTAGTTGCTAGCGCAATTTCTTTATTGGTTTCTCAAGCCATTCTTACTTTTTTAAACTCTCATCCTGCTTATCTAGAAGTTGATGTAATCTCTTCTTCTTTGACATTCGTTGATGCTTCATTATTTGTTCTTTTAGGTGTTTTTGCAGGGATTTTTGGTATTTTATTCTCCCTATTATATAAGCTTCTTTCGAGAAACATTGAGAAAATACTCAAACCTTATCTTTTACCGTTTGTTGGAATGATTATTACTGCTTTGTTAGTATTTGTATTTGAACTTGCTCTGCCAGAGGGAATTTCACTGGGTGGAACGGGTTTCTTTTCAATAAATCATCTGATGGAAAATTATGCCTCTATTGGTTTACGAGTGTTATTTATATTATTTTTAGGAAAGATTGTAGTAACATCAACATGTGTGGGTTTAGGAGCTTCAGGAGGTGTGATGGGTCCTTCACTTGTTACTGGAGCAGCAATGGGCGCTCTCTATTCTCGTCTTTTTCCAAATTTGAATCCTCTTGTTGTTATTGTAATTGGGATGTCTGCTATGCATTCTGCTACCACTAAAACCCCAATAGCTTCAATGATTCTAGTGCTTGAAATGGTTGGATTCCCAAATCTGATTATACCAATGATATTATCCAACGCTGCTGCGTTTATAATTTCAATGGACTTTAGTCTATACACTGGTCAAATTGAAAGTAAGGAGGTCATTTTACGAAGGAGAATCCAATATACAGATATTTTATCTTCCTTAACAGTCCGTGAAGCGATGGAAACAGACTTCCCCTCAGTAAAAGAAAACGAGAAGCTTACTGATTGTTTCTCTCTTTTATATCTTCACAAGAAAAGTGCTCTTGTTGTTTTGAATGATGATAAAGAATTGATAGGAATTATAAGTGCTATTGACTTCCAACAAGGTTTTACAAAGGGTCATAAATATGTCCGGAATGTAATGTCAAAGGATGTGATTGTTGCTTATCCTGATGATACTTTGTCTTCAGCATTTGACAAACTAACTGACAATAGGATTGAATGTATGCCTGTTGTCGATATTGATAATCCAACCAAGATGATTGGTTTTGTCACTTTCAGAGATATTGAAAACAGGTACGAGACCGCAATGACAAAACTCCATAGCCAGCAGTCACTAACAATCAAGGAGCTGATAGACGATGATATTTGAAACACCTGAATCTCCCTTTCACATCCTAGAAAAGCTAGAATTTTCAGAGAAAGTTTGGTTACAGCATTGGTATCCTCTTATTTGTGCTTTTCTTGATATAATCCCTGAAGAGGATGAAATGGCTTTGAGAAATATCATCTCCAAATGCAAAAGCAACATCAACATTGAAGAGCTCCAAGAGATATTATTTGAGAAAGAAGTATATGTTTTTGCTCCAGGACCTAGTCTAGAAGAACAGTTTCATTCACTAGACCTCTCGTCTAACTCTGATAATGTTCTTATAAGCGCAGATGGAGCAACTTCATTTTTGTTAGAACAAAACATTATCCCTGATATAGTGGTTTCTGATCTTGATGGTCAAGTGAATGAGCAAATCATCGCTCAAAAACAGGGATCTATATTGCTTGTGCATATCCATAGTCATAATACATTGACTGTTGAAAAAGTAATAAGTCAACTTTGTAAAAGAAGACTGGCAATAACTACTCAGCTTAACCCAATCAATGGTTCTTACAATTTTCTCGGTTTCACTGATGGTGATCGTGGAGTATGCTTATCTACTTGGGGAAAAGCAGTAAAAACTGTATTAGTGGGTTTTGATTTTGGCGATAAGATTGGCAAATATTCTAAAGTTAAAAAACTAACACGCCAACAGAAAGATCGAAAATTGAAGAAATTTGTTATCGCAAAATCAGTTATAAATTGGTGTTTTCATAATGGGTGTAAGATAAACTATCTTTAACTTTGTTTGCGTTTTTTTAAATCAGGGAGTAATTCAACTGTCACTCCTTGACCTTCATATTCATTGACTGTTACTGTGATTCTTTCTATGTTCTCTTGTTTTAACTCTTCGTTTTTAATAAGTTCATTAACAAAATGGTGACTCATTTCTTCAACTGTTGTATTTTCGATTGGTAGCAATGCTACATCTGTTCTGGGAAATTCATATTCTTTATTGAGGCGTGGAATATTAATAATAACTTGCTCTCCTTTTTCAAGTATCTCTATATGTTTATTTTCTGTTGCTATCAGAACTCGATGGTCCAATAAATCTATTAAAGGAGCTAGAATCTTCTTAATGGATAAGAAATTAATAACCATGTTGTCTTGACCTTGCTGGCCATAAACGTTAATTTGTAATTTATAATTATGTCCGTGGAGTGGCTCAAAGAAGTTCTCTCCAATTACAAAATGAGCACTAGAAAAAACAAGATAATCCCTGGATAAAAACAATTCATAACTCATCAAATAAACACTTCTTGTACTTATAAAAATTCTTCTTTGAAAACACAGTTTTTCTTCAACAATACTGCAAAAGATTTGTTCTAGCGTTCTGATGATTCCAAGATGTATGATTCTAGTTCTTGAATCCCTAAGTCAATATCAACTAAGTTTACAAGGAAATCTGACAAGATTGAAGCAAATTCATTCCTCAATTCTTTACCAAGCTTGATTAATTCATCAAAATTAGTAATGTCATCCAATCCCCAAGATAAGACATCGCATAATTTTCCAATTTCATCTTCACTTAGTTTTTTATTTTTCTTCTTAGAATCTGATTCTATTTGCATCAGTATTTTTTCAGCACTTAAAACTTCATCTTCCGCTATTGAAGCCAATGGATTAATACTAAGATCTAATAGTTCATGAATTGTCATCTGGGCTTTATCCCCAAAATCAACAGCTTGAAAAGAAAGGTCAGAAATCTGCCTGATTGATTCTTTTTGAGTTTTAAAAGAATCTTGATCTGCTAACGTTGGGCTGTGGAAAGAAGCATATTCATCTTGTTTCTCAATGACCAAGGAGATATTGTTTCTAATATTTTGCTCAGCTGATGATTCAACCGAGGTGCGATAGTAAATTTCTTGCCATTTACTATTAAGATCCTCTTTTAACTTGAACAAAGTCTCAGCTTTTGAAATTGTGACTTCAATCTTTTGAATAATCTGTTCTCTTTCACTTAATCCCTTCATGTAAGCTCTTTCTACTTGATTCTTAAATTGTTCAGATGTCTTCCCTCCTGACCGGAGATTGTCGACTAAAGAACTCTGATAAAACGTTCTAGCTAAAAAAGAAATGTAAGAAAGAAGAGATGCGCGCAAAGACGATATACAGTCTTCATCTGAACTGAGAAAACTATCAATAACAGATAAAAGACCATTCATTAAGGTGTATACATAGCGAAGTGGACGATAATTTAACCTGTCAAGGAATTTCCCTAGAACAGTTTGTCGTTCCAGAACCACCTCCATGTCTTCTTGCATTAGTAGATATTTATTCTACCAACTTAAATAAAAGACTTACCTTTTAATTTTTTAGAGTAATCATATGGGTTATTCTATTAAACGATTATAATAGTAAAAACTATGTGATAAAAACCGGAATTTACTTAATTGTTTAAACATTTAATTCTATAAACCTGAAACAAATCTTGAGCTACAGTGTGTTAAATGAATATATTTATATGCCCATCCACAAGGATGTTATAGGGATTGACCATCTCTAAAGATGGTTACACGATGGTGTGAAAAAATGAACGCAAAAGAAAAAAGTGAAAAAATGACAACTGACAAGAACTACGAGAAAATAACAGTGAATTTACCTGTAGTTGATTTAGGAAAGATGGATTACTTAGTTTCCCAGGGTTTTTATAATTCAAGAGCAGAATTTCTTCGCATAGCTGCTAAGGAGCAGATAGGCAAAAATGACTCCATTTTTAAGGCATTAACAGAAGAACACGTAAAAGATAAAAACTATTTTGTAGGAATTGGAGCATTAACTATATCCAGAGAAGTATTTGAAAAAGCTCTTAAAGAAGGTCGTAAGATCAAAATTTTTGTCATGGGTATGGTGAAAATAGCTAACGATGTAGATATAGAGCTTATATCTAAGACTGTCAAATCCTTTAGAGCATATGGAATAAAGAGAGGCCCACCTGGAGTTATAGAATACCTAGATACCCTAAAATATATTCCTTAGATATAAGAAGTACTTCTTTACTCCTCCCTTCTTTTTTTAAATTATCCTGAATAAAATGGTTGTTCTTACCACTATTTGCTGTTCATCACTCATTTCATTATCTTCAAATTCTATGGTCGATATAAATATCTCCGTCATAGGACATGTGAAAGTTCTTTTATTTTCAAAGGGAATGTTAGAATAGATGGATGTTCATATAGCATACCAAAAAAACGTGGCTTAGGTTAAGCATAATGAACTACAAACAGCTATTCCAGCATCGTAGCTTTTACATTTTATTAGCATTCTTTGTCACAATACTATGGTCTTCTTCGTGGCTATTAATCAAATTTGGGCTAGAAAAAGAAAATCTTCCCCCCTTAACCTTTGCAGGCATTAGGTACGTACTTGCTGCTACAATTCTCACATTAGTAGTTCTATGTTCTTCTCAAAATAGATCAGTTATAAGGAATTTATCCTTAAATTGGTGGGGCAAATTAGATGG
>BPTO01000148.1 GCA_023705985.1 Candidatus Heimdallarchaeota archaeon
AGGTGGGAAGTGGATGGTACTTCTATCTTATGAATTGCTATATATATTCTTCAATGAATTTACAAGCAGCTTTGAACATAATCGCTGCTGTCCAGATAATGGACGCGTTAATAGGATTGTAGGTGAAAATAATGAAAAAAACTCTTTCTATTCTATTTTTTGTGTTACTTATTCCAATAGTAACAAGTAGTAGTATGACTAGAACTAGTATCACTTCTTTAGAGGGTAATAGATTAGAATCTAACGGAATACCTGAAATACCTTTTCTTTCATTTATACCGACATTAGATAGTGAAATAACAGAATGGGCAGAAGAAGGTTTGAATCATTCGCAATATTGTGCACCATTTTATGACTATGACGCTCTAGGTGAAGGAACAGCTGTATCCAGTACATTCAGATTAGGTATATCAGATGGGAAATTGCACATTTTTATGATATTAAATGATAAAACACCAGTTGGTTGTGATGAAGTAGTCGAGTTCAACCCTTTCTGTGATATAGTTTATATCTACTTTGATACTTCTGGTGATCAAGCATGGACTGATGGAAATGATGATGTAAAGATGATTAAACTATCAAATGTAGTTTCACCAGAATTATTCGATGGTTATTATTCAACTCTACAAAAGTTTGATAATAGCGATTTAGTACAATTCTCAGCTAATTCCAAGTATCTTTCAGCTACAAGTCAATGGGTCGTTGAAATATCAATTCCTTTCAGTGATGATGATACTGGTGATTTCTTGTTAGAAGGGAATGAAACAATCTCTCTGACAGTTGATTACCAAAATGCAATTAATACTGGTTTAGCACAAATTGATAATGGTTTTAATGCAAATTTTGCTCAATCTACATGGACAGAGGGTGTAGATGAACTAATTGATTTCAAAATACTTGAAAATACTACTTCAATAATAGCAGTTAGAAACATTGTACCAACAGGAACATATGAAAATGGTGATGAAGTTAATATCACTTACAGTATAGCAAGCAATAGTCCACAGTTATACACAGATGTAGTTGTTCAAGAAACTCTACCTCCAGAATTTACATCAATCATAACAACAACGTTAGATGATATTACAATAGATACCACTACACCTAATCTTATGGAAATTTCGAAAACCTCCTTGAGACCTGGTGATTCTTTCAGTTTTTCAACGAATACTACTCTTTCAGTAGCTGAAGACAAAATACTAACTCTTGGAAAACTCTCTTTTGGAGCATTTAATGCCTTTGGGAATGCTATTGAAATTGAAATTGGATCAAATGATACTCTAGTATTGACCATTGAATCCACATCAACTGATACAAATGGTGATACAGAGGAAGTGTGGTACTACTGGATAATAGGATCTGTTATTATAATTGTATTAATTGGAGCAGCAATATTCAGTGTAAGAAAAGCTAAAGCAAAATAAATTTTTGTTTTTTCTTCCTTCATAGCTTTCTTAACTTTTAGGCATCTTAGTAACTTGGGTGTATTGATATCCACTACTAATTACTTTTCTCTTATGTATAGCTTTGAAACAGATAGAATCAACTTATTTTTCCAAGAACTTCTAATATGGATAATGCTGCTAACCAGCTTGTTCTAGGATTTATAGGTGAAGGATTATTTTGGAAAGAGAATTTATACTCTCCAACATCTGAGCTTATTTCTATCTCGTGAATATTCTTGTTTATTGATGGTTCAGAATATATTGATACAGCTGTTTTTTTTGGCCCTAGAGTTGAAAGAGCTAATCTTGCAGCAACATTAATACTTCTTGGAAATATTTGAGCTGCTTTTTTTGCGTTTCCTTTAAAAATTAGTGTTTTTTCATTCTCTGAAAGCTTCAGATCATGGTCTTTTACATACTTATGATTTACAAAAACTTTTAGTGGTTTTCTAGTAGTCAACTCAGCTTTTTGAATTCCTACAAGATTTAAAGCGTCTATGCAATCAAATCCACCAATAGCTCCTGATGGCAGTTTGATAAGTTTTTTTTGTGATTCTTCTAATTGTGTATAATTCGAGTAAAGATTATCATAAGAAATGAAAGCTCCAACACTCATTGGAAGGAAAATCTTTCCAGTTTGAATCACTTTGTCAAAAACAGTTTCAACAACTTGCTGTGTAGCTGATTCAACTATAATATCACAATCATCGAAATCAGTTATAAAAGACATCAACCTGACATTAGGATGTAGATCTATTACTTTTTCCATTTTATCTTTTTCTATGTCAAAGACTGCTTTAAGCTCAATTTTATTTTGAAACTTGTATAGATTCTTAATTATCTCTGAACCAATATAACCAATACCTATAATTGCTAATTTCAAAGCCATCTTAACCACATTTTGGAAAGTCTCATAATCACTATTAATTATATCTTATTTTTATAATTTTAAATATTTATTCAATGATAAAATCCTTAAATACGATTTATTCTTAAAGAATATGGCAATCTTTAAGGATTTGAGTCACCATCCTAAATCACTTATAACAGGAGCTGCTAGTGGCATTGGTAGAGCTTTTGCCAAACATCTAGCATCACAAGGATATAATCTTATTCTGATAGACAAAGATAAAGAGAAATTGGAAGATTTATCTAAGGATTTATCAAACGAATATCCTCAAGAAATTGAAATAAGAGTAGTAAACCTCTCAAATCAGTCAGAACTTAACAATCTTAAAGATTATGTATTAAAAATAGATAACCTCGAAATTTTGATTAATAATACTGGGTTTGGCTTAAGCGGTCATTTTACTCAAAATGAATTAGTTAAGCAACAGGAAATGATCAATGTTCATATAACATCTTGTTTTACTCTCTGTCGTGTTGCAATTCCAGGGATGATTGAAAGAAGTAAAGGATTCATTATCAATGTCTCCTCAATGGGTGCATTAATACCCATACTTGGAAATGTGATATACAATGCAACAAAGGTTTTTACAATCACTTTTTCAGAAGCTTTGCAAGCTGAATTAAGGAACACAGGTGTTAAAATACAAGTGTTATGCCCAGGATATGTAGACTCTGGATTTTACAATTCAGAAGAGTTAAAAGGTTTTAAACGAGCAACTATACCAAAGCGAATGTGGATGACAGCAGATAAAGTTACTGAGCTATCACTCAAAGCTCTGAAAAAAGATAAGGTTATTTTTGTGCCTGGATTAAAAAACAGAATTCTTTTGCGGATACTCACAAAAGGTTTTTCAAGGTTTTTTATCATGTTCTTTTCGAAAATGATTCAAAAGAAATTTTTATCTACATATATTGTTGAAACTTAAAGTAAAAAGATGGAAATTTGACAAACTTAGGTAATCAGTTGATTATCCTCCTCCGATTGGTGGAAAGAGAGATAAAATACTCTCGTTCTCTTCAATCGAAGTGTCTATAGATGCTTTGATTCCATTAAGAAGAATTAAGTGAACTTCATCTGTAGTGAAATCTAATAGTTTTATTATGTCTACAATTTTGGTGCCTTTCTGAATATCAATTGTCAATGGATTAAGATCATTAATATCAGGATATTTTTGCCTTAAAGACGCAAATACTTTGATGTGTAGTTTCATTATGCTATGTTCTCATTCTTAGTTCTTAATTTTAATGCATATTCAGAAGAAAAAAAGAGAAAAAATAGGAAAAAAGTTTTAATCTAAACCTAGTTCTTTTATCTTTTCTGCTGTAGGTATTCCGTCTACCCATCCTCGAAGTTTGTAATATTCTTGCTTCATAGTTTCTAAGTCGACTGTTTGTCCTTCAGAAGGTCCTTCAGGCATTTTCTCTTCTAGTAGTCTTTTTGGTAAAGTATCATCTTTTCCAGTTATACCGAATTTGTTAATGATCATTCGTTCTAAGTTTGTAATTCGTTCTCCTGTTTTCAGTAGTTCTTCTGCTGTTACATCCCATCCTGTTACTGGACCGATAATCTCAACATATTCATCTAAACCTAATGCAAATGTCAAGAATAGACAGTTTACTGCTGAATTTACAACGCATGTGAAATCCTGGAACGTTATTGTAAGGCTTGCTTTACCCTCTGTAGTAAATCTATCAACATCTCCTAATATTTCTGCTGCAATAGTGTACCCAGTCACATGACAACCTCCTATATTAGCTGTTGCATAGCTTAATCCGATTCCTTTTGCTCCACGAGGATCATAAGCAGGCATTTCTAAACCTTTAACTTGCATAGATAAGTCTGGTGCTCCATAATGTTCACATAACTTCTTTGATCCTTCACCAATCCAATATCCTAATCCTTCTCTGAAAGCTGTCATCCTTGATAATTCAACTACTGTGTCAGCATTACCAAATTTAAGATCTAGTCCTTTGATATCTTCATCAGGGATTTTACCTTTCTCATAGAGCTCCATTGCTGCAGCTATTGTAGAACCAGTGCTGATTGGGTCGATTCCATATATATCACAATTATCATTTGCTTTGATAACTGCACCCATATCATTGATGCCAGTAGTCGCTCCAAGAGCCCAAATGGATTCGTATTCTGGTCCTTCAGTATAATCAATCTTGTATTTTCCAGAATCAACTTTTGTCTTTCTACCACAAGCAACAACGCATCCCCAACAAGGATTCTTGCCAATTAAATGCTTTTCTGTCAAAGTTTCACCGGAAATTTTTTCAGCGTCAGCGTCAACACCTTTTTGCCAGTTATTTGTTGGAAATAGCCCGCTTTGGTTAACAATATTAACTAAAACAGCTGTACCATATGTTGGTAATCCTTGTCCCGTTACTCCATTTTCTTTTAGTTTTTCAACATGTTCTTTGATTTTAGCTTCGAATTCTTCAGGTTTAGCGATTTTTGGTTTTTCATTACCTTCAACGATTATAGCTTTAAAATTCTTTGAACCCATGACAGCGCCTAGTCCTGTTCGACCTGCAGCTCTGTGTTCCTCGTTCATTATTACTGCCATTGGAACAAGATTTTCTCCTCCTGGTCCAATACAAGACACACCAGCTTTTGATTGATTATGTTCGTTTCGTAACCATTCTGATGTTTCAACAGAATTCTTTCCCCATATTTTTTCAGCATCATGAAGCTCTGCCTTTCCATCTATTATTGACAAATAGACAGGTTTCTCAGCTTTTCCAGTAATAATAACACCATCATAACCAGTAAATTTAAGCTTAGCACCCCATTTTCCACCAGTATTTCCAGAACCTATAGATCCTGTAAAGGGAGATTTTAGAGCCATAACATGATGACGACCACTGTTTGGTGATTTTGTTCCAGTAGCAGGACCTGTAGCAAAAATAAGTATATTTACAGGTGAAAGCGCATCCAGTTCTTTCAAATCTATACCTTTTTCTTCAAGCTTCTTGGCATGTTTCCAAAGGAAATAAACAGCAATTCCCTTTCCTCCAAGATATTTTCGTAAAGTTTCTTCAGGGATAGTGAAATCTTTTATTTCTTTTGTAGTTAGATCAATTTTTAACCATTTATTCATATACCCAAAACTCATAATAATCACTTTTTTTTTGAGAATTATATACTTAATTTTTTTTAAAAATATAAAGTTTGTTACAAATAAAGCAGTGAATAATAGATAGTCTTTATTAGCAAATTGATTACTTCACTCTTCCATTTTATTTATTCTGGTAAATCAAAAAGGTATATATTCTCTTTTTACATTCTTGTGATATTAATGACTAGCTTCCCTAAGATAATCCAAATTGAACCTACGAATTCATGTAATTACTCTTGTTCAATGTGTTTAAATTCGATGTGGAAGGATAATGAAAGGACTTTTTTTTCAGTTAAAAATTTTGAAAACCTAGCTAAAGAAGTCTTTACTGAAATTAATAGGCTGGTACTTTATGGAATGGGAGAGCCTTTAATGCATCCTCAATTTCTAAAACTACTCGAAATAGCTCGAGCACACATGTCTGAGGAAGCTAAGATATTTATCACTACAAATGGATCTCTGTTAGATCAGAAAACAATAGATGTAATTATGGATAAAAATCTAGTAGATGAAATCGGTTTTTCATGTGAAACACTATTCCATTCTCAAGAAACAAGAATCGGACATAGTTTAAATGAAAAAAATGTTGTAGATAATATAAAGTACCTTCTAGAACATCCTCTAAGGCATCAATTTAGAGTTGGTATAGAGACTGTGGTTTTTAAATCAAATGCTAAACAGCTAATTCAATTAGTTCAGAATTCTGGTGAATTAGGTGTTGATTTTATCTCTGTAAGTCATTTGTTTCCTTACACTGATGAGTTAAAAGATGAAATTCTTTATACTATGATTACTAAGGAAGCACTTCCCATTCTTGAAGAGGTAGGTGAAGATGGTTGGGATATCATTCTAGGATATACTCAAGAGCAATTTGGAGAGAAAATGCAAATTGAATACAAAAATCAATATAAGATAAAGGAGAATATTAAACCAAAAGACAGACCTTATACAATCAAATATAAAGAATTACTTAAAAGAGCTAAAGAAAAAAACGTGCTTCTAAACATACCTCTATACATGAATGAAAAAAGCAGAATAGCTTCTTTGCATAATCTAGAAGAAATCTTTAAGGGATGTAAAAAAGTAGCAAAAGAGTATAATATGGATCTTTATCTCCCAGAAATTATACCAACTTTTTCTGAAAGAAGTTGTCCTTATGTATCTACAGATACAGCTATTATTCGTTCAGATGGCGAAGTGATGCCTTGCTTCAAATATCTATGGTATCATTCTTATCATCTAAGCTTGCACAAAAGGGAATCGTCATCTTTCTCTTTTGGAAATATTAATGAAAAACCATTTATGGAAATCTGGAATGATAAGAGATATCAGCGATTTAGAAGAAAAATGGTTGATATGAACAAGAACATTCCTTTTTGTGGGAATTGTTCTTTCTCTAGTAGCAACTGTTTCTATGTTATCGAAGATACTTCAGATTGCTGGGGAAATGAACTCTTCTGTGCAGAATGCCCTTATAGCTTAAATTTAACAAGATGTCTGTTGTAAATGTACTATACATGAAGTTATTTTACAACATCAACATGTTTGTACAGAACGATAGTTGATTTAATAATAATGTTATCGAAGGTATAAACAATGAAATAATAAAAATTTATTAATTGATTGTAGACTATATATGTAAGAGAGACGTGAATTGTAATGGAACGTAGTAAAGTAAGCGCTTGAGCTTATTAGTCATCGTTCAGTAGTAAATGGTGAGAGGGAAAAAGTAAAAGAAAATTTTTCTAAATTTTCAAAGAAAGCAATTTCTTGGATGTTCCTACCTTATCGATTTTGAACTTGAATATTTCCTTTTGTTTTAATTCTTTGAAACCATTTTCAACTTTAACTAGTTCCATTCTTCTGGAAATGGTAGGAGATTCTTTTTCTAGCTCTTCAAGTTCAATCTTTTGCCTAATCAACTGTTCCTTAGAATTAGTTATTTTCAAGGCTAATCTATTTAATCCCTTTCTTTCAGCAATGTCAAGCGTTTGTGAAAGTAATTCTCGTGCTTTATCTACATCCAAATTTAACAAAGATAACTGAGATTTAAACCATAAGCTCTCAACAATTATTAATGGAAAATTGTTCTCATTTCCTATCTCAACTAATTTACTGATATTCTTGTGCAATTTAGTTAGATATCTCTCATTTGAGGTTTCTTTTAATTCAGTTAATAGTAGTTCACTTAATTGTAAAAGAACTTCCATTGTAAGATAGGGACCTATATCTTCCTGAAGAAGCTTGATCAAACAATACTTCTGCTCTATCTCTATCTCGAGATTCGCTGCTACTCTTTAATATTATCCCTTCAGCGATGAGAACTAAACGTTTGACATTTTTGTGTTCAATCTCTTCAATTATTTCTTCAAGTTTCTTATAGTATTCCTTCGCTATATCCATTTTATCATATTTTGTAGCAAGTACTATGAATTCGTAGCAAGTATCAGCTAGCTTTCTTTTATTTCCAATATCTAAATAAATCTCTAGAGCTTTCTCTAGATATTCCAAGGATTTGTTGAATGCTCCTTTTCTACTATAAATTAAACTAAAAAATACCAGATTTCCAGCTATCATAAATTTTTCTCCTCTACGCTTATTAAAATCAAGGACTTGTTCACTTAATTCTAACGCTTTGTCTATTTCCCCTTTGTGAAAATATATCCCAGCAATATTCCCAAGAGTAAGATAAGTATCGTATATATCTTCGTTTTTCTTATGAATCTCATATAATTTCTCGAGATATTCTAACGCTTTGTCTATTTCACCTAAGAGGTTATAACAAACAGTAATATTGTTCAACCATCTTGGTTCGTCATCTCTCTTCCCGTTCTCAGTAATAATATTATGAGCTTTCTGTGCGTATTCTAAAGCTTCTTTCCATTCACCTGTCTCTCCGTAAAAAACACCTATTTGAGCGTAAGATTGAGCTAGAAATCTTTCATTTCCAATTTTTTCTTTTACTTCTAAGGATTTCTTAGCGTATTCCAAAAGTGAACCATATTCTCCTTTGCTCCTGTAGTACCACCCAATGTCTGCTAATAATTGACCTTTCCAATAGCCATTGCTTAATTCTTCTACTACCTCTAATGCTTTGTTATTAAATTCTATAGCTTTATCAAAGTTGCCTTTTGTATTATACCTCAGTGATGATGCATAAAACAAGAGCATCAGAATTTCTCTATTTTCAGTATTTTTAGCTTCTTTTACTCCTTTTTCTAAAATTTCTATTGATTCTTGGATATTCCATTTATAATTTTCCACATACATTGATTTTCCAAATCCAACAGCCGATTTTCTATATGACAAGTATGCTTCTTTTTTCACTTAAAATCGAATAATCTTCCCCTTCTAATTTTAGGATGATTTCTTCAAGTCTGTTTACTCCTTCCACAAATTCCTTATATCT
>BPTO01000149.1 GCA_023705985.1 Candidatus Heimdallarchaeota archaeon
GTAAAAGTATAATCAGTGACTACAGTTAAATTAAAATTGTCAGTTTGATTATATACAGAAACATAGAGATTATCATAATCGAATAAGTTAATTTCATTTGTTTCATCAACGATATATAGAGAGTAACTCGCGTTATCTGTATATTTTATTGAATCAGCATTGTTTTCTGGGTCGATACCCAATTCATAAAAAACATCTACATTAAAGCTAATAGTTTGATTCTCAATGAATGCTCCCGTCGCTAAAAAGTTAACAGAATAACTACCTGCTACTGTATTAACGGTTATAGATGTAGTGTATTGGGGAGCTAAGTCTGTAAAGATACCATCATCTAACCATGTTGTTGTATAAGAGACATTAGCAGTTGGTATAATAGTACCATTTCCAGAAAAGAATGGTTCGCTAATATTGTAATAATAGGCCTTAACAGATATTTCATCAAGATTTATCCTTGAAATATCAGCATTTGTCCAAGTATTACTACTAGGAATTGTTTCCCATTCAGCATCGAAGTAGGTCTGAGTCTGAACTACAATTCTTATGGTATAGAAACCGACTTCAGTTCCATTTTGCCAGAAAACCATCGCTGTCCAGAAACCAGGTAAATCACTATTATATACTGAAGGATCAAAAGTAATATCATTAGAATAAAAACCAGCACTATCATTTACTAATCCTGTAAAACTATAGGAAGTCAAGTCGGTAAATGAAAGATTGGCAGGGATAGAACTTTTAAGAGGGATTATATTTCCATTGCAATCGAATAGTGTATAATTCAACGTTCCTGTTGTTTCTAGTGTTGGAGTTCCACCACCGTCATTTTTCACATAAGCTTCTGATGTTATTGTTGAACCATTATATCCAGTGGCATAGGTAACATTTGCTGTCCAGTATCCGAGAAAATATCTGTCTGTCGCAGTTAATCCATCTAATAATGATAATTGTTCAATATAGTTGGGACTTTTTGTTGCGAGTCTCCAATCCCCAGCTGAATTGTTAGCATTTAATAATATAATATAACCATACGACTCTCTCTTAGCTGTGAAAGGATTCGTTTCATTATAATAGAATGTAAAAGTAGAATCCCAATCTGTTGGAGTAACAACTTTTTGCGTTCTGTTAAGATTCGAATAAGGTGAGTAATCTATTTCATTGCTTGTCCAAGTGATATTCCAAGAAACATCATAAGACCAATAGGAACCATTGGAAGCAGTGAAAATAGATCTATGTCATTCCCACTATATAATTTTGAAAAAACATAGCTGTTATTGAAAGTTATCTGAACAGAAGTGTTCGCAGATAATTCATGGATTCCAGTAGTATTAATATAAGAGGTTGTTGTTGTTACATTTATACTATTATCTTTTAAATCAATTTCATCTGTTCCAGTAAAGATAATAGAGTCATTATTACTATCAACTGGATAAAGATAATTTATCAAATCTAAATCATAGCCAGTAGGACTACTCCACATACCTGGAAAGAGTGTGGATCTGAGGAGCGTTTTTCCATCATCCACTCCATCTGATGAGTGATCATTTTTTGCCCATTGAAAATGTCTGAGTGCATCATCACCAGTATCAATTTGTGACAAGTTTGCTACTATGTAATAAGTACCTTTAGTTAATCTAACATCGGTAAAATCAAAAAATTGAAATTCATCAACATATTTATTTGATTCTGAAAAAGGATTTAAAGTACAATTACTAATAATATTACTCATGTTAGGTTCTCCATCAACACTATTTTCACTAACTAAATGCAAAGAAAGCTCATATTCTTCAAGAGAATTTGTAGAACCTTCATCATAAGTTAAATATAATTTACTACCATAGAAAATAGCGTAATCCCAAACAACATCAAATGCTTGGGCAAAGGTATAATACTCATCTTTATCAAAAGTTTCTTTTCCGTCAAATTCATCTTCGACTGTATAGTTATCATCAATTGATTTTAATTCAGTTATACCATAATTCAATGAATCGTTAGTATAATCTGCAATATTTGTTATTGAGTAACTGTTGTTAATTTTCCCAGTATCACTGAAATTAGTTAGATTAAGTACAGAATATTGATTTACTGATAAAACATCTTGAGCTGAAAAACTATTGCTTGCGCCACTAGTTTGTGAAACAGAATAATAAGGGGAACCACTTTCCTCTTGTCGTACATCTTTTTTAATATCAATCCTAGATGTGAAATCGCTATTTTCTTCACTAATAATAGTTGTTATAATTTCTTTTTCTAAATTTGAAAGCAGTAAATTATCATTTGCTGGATTATTTCCATTCACTAGATTATATGCAGACGTGGGTGTTAACATACTCATTCCGAGGATATAAAAGAGTAGTAAACAACCTATAACATTTTTGAATTTTCTAACTGTGGAAGATAATCTCATTATGAATAAGTCTTTTTAAGAAATATAAATATCCTTCGAATATACTAGCCGTTTATTTGATTATCACACAGTCTGAATTCCTGGGAAAATTCCGGTTATATTTCTAAATCCTGAAGGTACATGTATTTCTGAAACTACTATTGCTCCATCTGTGGATATATCTATAAGGTTAAAACTATTTTCTAGTGATGCTGTGAATTGTGAAGAAAGTGTATTGCAGTTAACAAATATAGTTTTTTCCACTCTTGTGCAGAATGTTCTTCCCAAATGTCCTGAAAGAACAAGATTTACTCCTGCTTCAGTTATAGCCTTTAGAACGTCTCCAGCATCTTCTAGTGCAGAGGTTTCTCTTGTCAAGGGTATTGGGATTATGTGGTGGTGCATTATAGCTGTGTGGAATTTTCCAGCTTCTTTTGCTCTTTCACTAAAAACATGTCTCATTAATCTATTTAGTGTTGTTCGACCTACTACACCTTTCTCAGTCTCTGGCGATGAAGTGTTTACAATATAAAAATCGCTATTTTCTTTTTCTATAATCCTATCAAAATCGAAATATTTGTTAAGTAAAGTTTCTCCATATCCTTTGAGATCATTAGGACCAGGACACAATACATAATCGCTATTTAGTTCCTTAATAATTTTCACAGCTTTTTCATAGTCTGTAGTTCTTCCTTTTGATGTTAAGTTCCCACAATGGACGATCAAGTTAGGATTAGTGAACTTTACTAATTCCAATCCTTTTTCCAGTAGCGTTTCATTTGGTTTCCAAACTGTTCCAATATCTGTCCCGCTGATTTGAGCAATTCTTAGCCAGACACCACCAGCTGAATTCACCATTCGAAACCGTCTGGTTATTGTTTTAACTTCTTGAAGCAACATGCTCCCTTTAATATCTCTAATCTGGACTTTTACATCTTCTTTAGGTGTGATTTCAACATAATTAAACGTTCTAGGACCACCACTCCTAGTTTTATAGCTCGACATTGTTCCAGCTGATATTATTATTGTATCCTCAACTTTAGATACATTGGGATGGTGCTTGTGTCCTGTAAAAACAGCGTCTACCCCGTAATCTAGTAGAAGAGAGAGCATATCACCTGCATCAACAGCATTTGATCTTTCTCTCCCAGTTTTTGCAATTGGAAGAAGATGATGATGAAATGCAACAATTTTGATTCTGTCTTCACTATATTTTGACAGAATTTTCTTAGCGTAATCTAATGCTTCTCTTCCAAACCTTCCTTCATCTCTATCTGGAACACACGAATCAAGTCCGACTAAAAGTATATCATCAGTCACCTCAAAAAATTCTCTAGGGCCAACAGTCTCTTCCCAAACATCTGACCCTCCATTTTTGCTATCATGATTGCCTATTATCCAATAGATTTTTTCAGAAGGAATTTGTGTCCTTAAATCGTTAGCAAGATCGTAATCTTGTCTCAAACCATCTTGTGTTAAATCACCGGTAAAAATGCAAAAATCATGAGGGATATGCTTCATTGTTTCGATAATCGTATTATAATCTCTAGGAATAAATTGCGGTCTTGTTGTAATATGAGCGTCACTTATGTGAACTATCCTAACGGGAGAAGTCATTGTATGAACTTAACTAGATAATACTAATAATCTTTTCCGATACTTTCAGTTTTTTTGCTAATAATATACGAAATCTTTAATTGTCATAATTAAACACTTTATTTGATGAGTATTAAAACATTCGAAAAAGAGGATCCTGTTACTAGTGTAATGACTAAAGGAGTGTTATACGTTGAATCTTCAAAAACTCTAAGAGAAGCAATAATTGTTATGGCAGATTTTGATATTGGTTCTCTAATTGTTGCTAACAACGGTGAACCTAAAGGTATTATCACTTCTAAAGACATAATGAAAATATTAGCTAAAAAAGAAGATGTCGATAAAATACTTGTAAAGGATGTAATGCAATCACCCCTCATAAAAATAGCTTCTTTTGAAACAATATCAACAGCATTAATCAAGATGTCTGAGCAGAAAATCAATCATCTAATTGTAGTTGATGGGGACAAAATAATCGGAATGATTAACCCTATCAATTTGCTAGCATAAACTTTTTTAGTAAAAATTAGAAGACAATATACTCGAAAGAGTTAAAATCTTACTTAGCATTAATCATTATGTTCAGAGAGTGATTGTTTGGTCGACCCCGATCCTATTTCAGCATCCGATGCAATAAGAAAAAAACAAAAACTCAAAATAGTTTTAACAACAATTGGTGAGAGTTTAGTAAGATTCTTTAAGGAAAGAATCACAGAAAGAATAGGGGAAAGACCTTCTTACATCTCAATTAGTGATGTCAACGCCAAAGAAATTGGAACGTCAAAATCTAAAGTTTTTCTAGTAACCTACTATCTAAGTTCAGATTGTGGTGACCAAGAAGTTAATTTAGTCGTTAAATTTTCTGCAAATGAAGAGAGATATTATAAAGAGATAGCCAATTACAAATTATTTTCCGATGTTCCTCAACGTCACCCTGGAATATATATGCCTTTGATTGTTTACAAGAGTCCAACAAATCATTGCATAATCTATGAAGGTGTGAGTGGTAAAAATTTCAGAGAATCAAAACTTGATAAAAACTTCAAGCACAACTTAGCTGGGCAGACCCTTTCAGCGATTCATGGTATGGAAAAGGGGATAATCGATTCTGATCCATATAAAAAACTCGTTCTCTACCTAATCTCAACCTTTGATTCACCAGAAATAGAAGAAACTATATTAGATCTTATACTTCCTTCCTTACGATCTCTTGAGAAGTCTCAAGGCTCAACAACAATTCATGGAGATTTTCATCAAGGAAATATTCTTTTTTCCTCTGAAATTATAGATAATAGCAAACAAGAAACCAGCAAAGTTCCACCTAAAATAAAGACATTTTTCATTGATCCTGAATTTGCGATGTCAGGAAGGGACAGATGTGAAGATATAGGAACTTTTTTTGCAAAACCAACTATCATAGAATTCAGAAAATATCAAACTGTTGATGATACCAAGAAGAACTTAATAGCATTTTTAAAAGGCTATGATCATATATTAACGCAAATGAAAGCTGGATATGGTCTTATAGATTTATATCCTTCAAAACTCACTATTGATTTTCATATAGCATCCTTCATTTTATACGACATAAGTACTCAAGTTCATAATAAGAAAAGAAATATAGATTCGAAAGAAATACAAGAAGATTTGAAACTTCTAAAAATTATTTTAAAAGAAAAGCCATTCCAAGGTATACTGAAATAAAAAAATAAAAGGATTAAATGACAAACTCATTTTATAAAAGTTTTAGATAATGCCCATTTAGTTCTCACAAGATTCAACAATTCAAAGTATAATGTGCTTTCAGACGTTGATATCAGCTCTAGACCGCTGGTCTTAGGGTTATATGACACAACCACAAAATAATTATCATTTTGATAAGTAATTTCTACTAAAGCTGTTATACTTTCGATTATAGATAAATCTTCAAAAACATTGTCAATTGAAGTCAAAGTATCAATAATTTGAAGCGTGTCTCTACCTGATATTTGCTCTAAAATAACCATTTCAGACTTAAATTGCCCTATTGCCATTGAATCATTAAAAATACTTTCAAGTTCTGCTCTCTTATCTTCAGTAACGTACTCAAACTCTATTTGAATGGTTTGTACATTCCCCAAATAGTTGATTCTTTGCAATTGGTTTGCAAGGTGATATATCTCGTGAGAGCTATCACTCACTCGTGCCAAATTTACATCACTCTGAAAAACATAAAGCAACATGTATAATATTAAAGTTTCTACTAGTTCAGCAAAACCCACTAATGCCGACACAAATTTCTAAGTTTTGAATTAACTGTTAATACTCCAGTAAAATGCGCCTTAATATAAAAATAATCCGCGGAGAATTTGACTAGAAGATTTAATAATAGGAATGTATGATATATTACTTAGAAAAAAAAGTTAGGGGGCAAAAAATTGAAAGAAGACTTACCTCTTTCGGGCAAAAAATTATTATCTATTTTGGAAATTGAAGGTCCATTAACACAAAAACAATTAATCAAGGCATCAGAGATCCCTGCAAGAACTGCACGTTATGCGCTAAGAAGGCTCATTGAGATGGGACTCATAATTAAACGATGCAATCTAAGCGATATGAGGAGCGTTTATTACTTTTTGGTAACAATAAATCAAAATTAACTCCTCCCTTTTTCTTATTTTTAAATTTAGAGTAATGGAATGACATATGTCACTTTTTAATAGATACCTTTATTTTAAATTGAGCGAGTTTGATAAATATGCTAAACAATGATTGTGACCTAGCTGTTATTGGTGCTGGCATAACAGGACTTTCTGCCGCTATAGGAGCTCATTTTCGAAACCCTACATTAAAAATAAAAGTTTTTGGTTTCCCTTTTGACTCAAATACTGCTAAAAAGGGAGAATTGCGAAATTTTCCTGGTTGGGATGAAATAATTGGATTAGACTTGATTCAAGGAGTAGTTAACCATACAGATAAATTCCATATGGAATCCATGATAGATCTAACACACGAAACAGCGAAAGAGGGGAATCAGGAACTAAACAAAGAAATAAAAATAATTGAAAAAGTAGATTCCCAAGTCACAGCCATATCTAAAACTAATGAAGGTTTTGATATTTCAACTGACGATTCCAATGTTAAAGCTAGAGCAATTATTCTAGCTTCAGGTCGTCCAGATTTGAAATATAGTATAAAAGGGGAAAAAGAGTTAGAACATAAAGGAGTTTCTCATTGCGCTGTATGTGATGGTGCACTGTTTAGAGGAAAAAAGGTTTGTATTGTAGGAGATGGGAATATTGCTGCACGTGGTGCATTATTTCTTCATAAATATTGTAGAAAAATAACTATTTTATGCCCTAATTCTCAATTTGATTGCGATTCAAAACACAAGTTCAAATTGTTAAAATCAGGAAAAGTTAAAGTTATTCTCAATGTGAAGAATATTGAAATTTCAGGTGCCCAAATAGTTGAAAGTGTAAAGTTTCAAGTGGAAAATGAAGAACAAACAATATCGGTTAACGGAGTTTTTGTTGAACTTAAAGATAAACCTGATTTAACGTTATTCAAGAATATGAATATTGAGACAAATGACCAGAATTTTATCAAAGTAGACCAAAAAAATTCGACTAATCTAGAAGGTGTCTTTGCTGCTGGAACAGTTAGAGGGGAAATGGAATATGCACCTGTGGTGATGGGTGATGGTTATAAAGCAGGTGTAAATGCTGCAAACTTTTTAACATAATAACTTTTTTTCGGAATACTTATTTATTTCTTTATTTTCTTATTTCTTTAATGAGGATATTATTCATATTTTCCCATCCCGATGATGAATCTTTAAGCGCAGGTGGTACAATAGCAAAATACGTAAAAAGGGGTTATATAGTTTCAACATTATGTTTAACATCAACACCTGAACGCAAAAGTGAATATTTTCAAGCAGTCAAAATTCTTGGTGTAAAAAAACCAGTTATCTATGATTTTCAAGAAGTTAAATCAGATATAAGAGCGATAAAAGAGAAGTTAATTGGCTATCTTTTAGAATTTAGACCTGAAGTGATAGTTACTCATACAAAGGAAGACTATCATTTAGATCATCAATCAGCTTTCGATGTAGTATTAGAAGCAATAGAATGGGCAGCTCATATAACACAATATCCGAATGCACATCTTGTTTCTAGATTATACACTGCTGAAACTACAGTTTTAATTCCTAATCCACATATTTTAGTAGATATAAGTGATACTTATACGCTAAAGGAAAAGGCGATAGGTTGCTACAAAAGTCAGCTGTCAAAAGGAGGAGAGGATTTCTACATAAAATTCCATAAGTACCGAACACTTATGAGGGGAACCCAAGCTTCAACAGAGCATGCTGAAGCATATAAACAGATCTCTCTAAAGAAGAATAGTCCTTTTTATGAAAAAAAATGTTCAGATCTTTGAAAAGTACACTAAACTAGATTCCCGCGAAAAATAGAAAAAGATGGCGGGCCAGGCAGGACTTGAACCTGCGATACCCTGCTCCGCAAGCAGGTGCCTTATCCAGGCTAGACTACTGGCCCAAAATGCAGAGTCAAACTTAAACTATTCCTTACTTTTTTCTCTCCTCTTTATATTTTTTGATTTAATTGATTCCTAGAACACTTAAAATTTTAACAAAACAGTTTAGAAATATGGCTCTTGATCATGCTAGAGGGTTTATCTCAGCATATATCCTAATGATTTCAAATTTGTGTTTGATATCAGCTATTTTTTTATAATAATCCCAAACAGGTATCTCTTTCAAACCTTTTTCATTTAAAATAGTCATATTAGTTATAGATATCTGATTA
>BPTO01000150.1 GCA_023705985.1 Candidatus Heimdallarchaeota archaeon
TACAATACTCTTGTATTAAGAGGGGAAATAAAAGACAATCACAAAAATAACCCAAGTTAATATTCTAAAGAAATCAACTTTTGTGAATCGCTGTTTCTTGTAATGTGTTCTTTTTTGTATTGAAAAACCTCTATAATAGAGCGAATGAGCTAAGTATTCTGATCTATATAATAAAGATGCTACAAATATGGCTAGCATTCTTGGCAACCATCTCATAAAGAAACCTTTTATTTCCCCTCTTAATACAAGAGTATTGTATGTTTCTTCAGCATCTTTAGCTATTCTGGGTGCCATTGTTAAAGCTAAAGAAGGTATAATAGCTATTTTTGAGGGAAAACGTATTTTTTCCAATGCTCTAAATAAATCAGAAGGATTTGTAATAGCAAAAAAAAGTGAGAATCCTAAAGCACCAATAACTAACCTCATTAGAACCTTGTAAGTTTGAGCTGGACCTCCGAACCAATAAGTTATTCCTCCTAGGAAGATTATCAAAGGAAATATTGCCCAAAGTATGCTCAAACCACCTTTAATGTTTCCATAGATTACGGTTTCAACGATTATGAATATTAGAAGCAACATTAATAACCATTTATTATTTGGGATTAGGAAACCAAATTGCACAAACACAATAATTAGTCCTATTAACGGATGAACTGTTAGATTATCAGGTTTGAATAAAAGACCTTCATATACTCTTCTTATCATGAATGACATTCTTTAGCCCACCTCAATAGAATTATTAAGTTCTTTAACACTGATAAAATGTGGATATATTCTACTCTGTTCTTGCTCAATTTGACTTATTAATCGAACTATCTGATTGGGGGCTATCTCCGTCTCTTCTTCTAATCCATAGAGTACGTCTCTTGGGTGACCTGTTGTTTTAACACTACTTCTATCTAAAACAACAAGTTCATCAAAAAGTGAAAATATTCTTGCATCATTAGTAGCTGTAATTATGATTTTTTCCTGTTCTTTTGCATAATTAATTAGAGAAAATAACAACTCTCTTCCTGATTTATCTAGACCTATAGTAGGCTCGTCTAATAGTATGATTCTAGCAGGAAATTGAAAGATTATTACCAAAGATATTAATCTTCTCTCCCCTTCGCTAAGATGGTATATTTTCTTATCTAACAATCTTTTTACCCCATACTTATCAAAAATCGCTTCTACTTCCTGATCACTAGTAATTATTCTTCTAAGGTCTTTTCTGGGTGTTGGACCCAATAAGAATAACCTAGCATTTTCTGGGATGTAAATGACTTCTTTCTTTGTTTGTCTTAATCCTCGCACACGTTTATTAAAATAGAAAATTTCTCCTGCTTTTACTTTTATGACTCCAGCAAGCAATTTCAGAAAAGTAGATTTTCCTACTCCATTTGACCCAATTATCCCAAGATTTTTTCCCTTAGAAATATCCAGGGAGATATTCTTAAGGATCTTTCTTTTCTTTTGATAAAAGAATTCCACATCATTTACACTGATATCTTTCTTTGAAATATCATTAATCTTTGGAATGTGTGGGAGTTTTTTTAACTCGGTGTTTTTCAGAAGTTCTAGAGCTTCTTGAATCGATAAAACAGAATCGTGTCCAGTTTTGAAATTAATCATTGAAACTTCAGGAGCATCAATATTCGATAGTTTAGAAACTAAAGATCTAGGATTGCTATCTGCAACTATTGTTCCATTTTCTACAATTATCAATCTATCAGCTAAAGGTAAAAGGTAATCTAGATGGTGTTCAAATGCTAATATAGTATGACCTTTATTAGCTAACTCTTTTAATGTTAGAGCTATTTTAGTTTCACTTTGAGAATCAATTCTAGCCATGGGTTCATCAAGAATTAACAAAGGAGGAGAATAAGCTAGAGCTGTTGCCAAAGAAACGCGTTGCAATTCACCAGAACTTAATTCAGTTACCAACCTATTCTTTAAATGAGTAATATCGAGTTGAGAAAGAACCAAATCTAATCGTTTATGAATCTCGTCAGGCACTACTTGCATATTTTCTAAAGGGAAGACTATTTCTTCTTCAACTAAAAGAGAAGTTGTAAAATCATGTGGATATTGAGGAACATAACCAACTAATTCTAGAAGGTGCTTTCTAGTTATTTCTGCTATGTTATCACAATTTATCTCTATCTTACCTTTGATAGTAGCTTCTATAAACGCAGGAATTAAACCAAGTATCGCTTTAGCTATAGTACTTTTTCCACAACCACTAGGACCAGCGACAACAACAAGCTCACCTTTTTTGCAACTGAAACTTACATCATCTAGTGCTTTTTCATGTTCTCCCTGATAAATCACACTAAGATTGGTTATATTGAGCATGGTTTCACCTTTAGTAGGGAGAAAGATTATGTTTTATCAGATTTTTCGAGTTCTTCTGAAGATTTCTCTGAACTATCTTTCTCTATGCCCTTTTCTTGCTTTATTATGCCCAAATCACGAAGATACATGACTATTGGAATTGCTGTTGCCAACCCGAATAATACTTGAGCGATATTGAAAGGAATCTCTATTACAGCTCCAGCAACAGGAATACCTATTATTAATATCTCATACAAGAAATAACCTATCACAATGATACTTCCAGCTATTACGCAAGAAATAGCCATATCGCCCTTTTCCTCAAAAATTAATGCTGCAATCCAAAGTAGACTACTTAGAACCATAGCGATCAATAGAAGTACAAAACCAGGAATTGAAAATTCGAATGATTTAGCACCATAAAAGTCGACACCAAAATCAAATGAAAGATGAACAAAGTAAACTGAAAAACCTAGTAGAAAAGCAGTAATTAAAGATAAAAAAGTGAATTTAATAGATTTTCTCACCTTCTTAGCTAGAAAAAATAAATAACCAGCTACAAATCCTTCTGCTGCTTTCAGTACTAAAGTTGCAGGTGCAAAGATACCATAACCTAGTGCTAAATCAGCTAAAGCTGCACCTACGCCTCCTGCAACCGCTCCTGTAATGGGACCACCAATAAATGCTGCAAGAAAGATGAAAACTTCACCCAAATTAAAGAAACCTGTTGAAGACGCAATAGCGATATAAAATAGGGAAGTAGATAAGAAAACCAACCCTACAAAAGTAGCCATTAGACTTACTCCTCTAATTGATAAAACATCTCGAGCTATATGCTCTCTTAAAGAGAATTCTTCTGAAATTTTAACCACATCCAACTAGTGTATACAAGATTCTTCTTGTATACAAGTTTGTCCTTGTATACTTTCATGCTATTAAATATCTTTTGGTATAAGAACGTTACATCAACTTAATTTCCATGTCCATATGTTTAGTTTTTCTTGTTTAATTAGGTTTATAAGAGCATTAAGATATTCTTTTCTGATGAGTGAAAATATAGTTCCTGCAGAAGTGCAAACATCAGATTCTGAGTCAAAAAGCTTGAAGGAATTTTTTCAACAACCTGTTAACGTTTCTTCCTTATTACTTATAGCAGGAAGTTTTCTTTTCATGATCATAGGAGTGCTTATTTTCTATGATGAATATATGATATATTGGTCAAGATACGGGGTTTATATTGGATATTTATTGTATTTAATATTGACTGTGAGTTTGATTCCTATAGCTTTCGGTATTGGTAAAATTACCGCTGATTATGGTGAAGATCATATTATAGTTGTTGGGAAACAAGCTAAAAGATGGCTTCTAATATTCACAATCTTAACTATTGTCAATTTTTTCACTTTAGGATGGCCTATGATAGCTCCTTATGCTCTAATTGCAACAGCTTTTGGAAGAGTTATTGGGTTTTATAAATTAAATAAAGCACTACTTAAAATCAAAAGATTGTGGAAAATAAATGTAGGTAGCATTATTTATTATCTATATGCTTTTTATGCTATAGTTATGTCTGTTTTAGCAAATGTTGCTGAATTAGCAAGTGATGCAGATTTCGTAGATTCACTATTTTATTTCAATGGAATTGGGAATACATTTCTATTACTCCTCGTAGGTATAAAATTAATAACTGATACATTGATAATCCGAAGTTTTATTATAAAGCAAAATATTCAACCCTTTACATTAGCAGATTCTTGGGTTGTTAGATATCGTAAAGATATAGCTGAACAGAAATGGAAAGAAAGACAATCTTCAGTTTCTTTGTTAGATAGATTAAAAGAAAAACAAGAGGAAGATAACGTTCCTTCAGCAGCTGTTTTAGAAGAAAAATATAAAGTAGAAAAAGCCAAAAAAGAAAAAATAGTAACTGAAGCTGTCAAAGTAGGAGCATTTAAAGAAGCAGCAAAACCAGAGCCACTTCCAAAAATTAAAGATATACCGGTTATTAGTGTTGGTAAAATGTACCATGAAAAACCAGTAAAGAAAAAATTCACTTCAGAAAAAATCATTCAACAAGTATTGCTCTATGCTTCATTGATAGCATTCATAATTGTTTCTGTATTATCAGAGAATATAACTCTTAAAATCTTTGGTTATGTTGGTATAGGACTAATTTCTGCGTTTTTAATTACAAATTATATTTTACTTTTCTTTTTAGAGCAAGGTTTTAATTTCACTAATTTACTGATAGACTTATCTTTCATGTTTATCTTACTTCCTTCTGTTTTTGCTTTAATTTCATATGGAATTGCTTGGGGAGCAGACAGAGCTATAAATGACATGAGTCCTTTAGCTTTTAAGCTGATTATTGCCATATGCACGATTTTAATGGAACTAGTGGCAGTCTATGTTCTAATTAATATCAAACTTGAACAAACTAAAATGACTTTAAAAGAATTCATCAAATATAGATTAGACTTTAAAACACTCTCTTTAGAACAAAAGAAAATAGATGAAACAGTAGCCAAAAAGCGTTCTTATTTTGAAAAATTAGATAAACTAGAATCTCATATGGCTAAACAAAGAGCAGAGAAAGTTATGAATTACGAAGATTTTGATGTTAAGAAGAGACTCAAAGAATTGGGTGGAATATATAATGTTCTTCAAGCTGAAAAGAAAGAAGAAGAGCAAGAAGAAGAGCAAGCTGAAAAGAAGGAAGAATAAATCAAGAATTTTTTCACTTATAATTTTCCTTTAAATAATAAGATAAGTATCATTGACACTTCAAAAAAGTAAATAAGTCACAAGTTAGTTATTTTATTAGGATAACATAAGAGGTTTAATTTTGATTCCTTCTGATTCAAGGCAAAAAATTGAATATCAGTGCAATAAGTGCCATAAGATACGCCTTATGTTAATTCCTCCTGCATTAAGAAAAGAGAAAGTTGATTTACAAGGATATGTAGAATATATCGATGTGCATACCTGTATAGATAAGAAATTAGTAGCTAATGTTCTCTTTGTTGATGTTTCATATTCTGTAAGATCTCAAGTAGTCTTAGATTCTCCAATTGATAAAAAAGAAGAGAAAGAACCTAAAAAAGATATTTTCTCAATCCCTACTCCGAAAAAAACTGAATTAAGAGTTAAAAAAGTAGAACCTACCGTTGATTTTGGGGCTTTTAATCTAAGGAAAATACAAATTAAAGATTCACTAAGAAATTGTGTTTGTGTAATAGGTTTAAAGGAAGAAGGAAAAACAATAACGGTAAATTCTCCAATGGGATTTATTGAAATTGAATCTTTATATTGTGAAGAACTAGAAGAAACTATCACAAAAAAATGGTTAGAAACTCTTAGTAAATATCTAGAGTCGTTAGAATTTCTGGATGAAAATATCTATAAATACGTCCCTACATATCTGGACTATTGGTTAAGTTATGAACCGATAGATAGAGAGATATTGGAACTTGATTTACTTTTGCATTTAACAACAAGTCTTCCAATATCGAAATTATCACAAGAAGATCTTCAAGGAATACAATGGAAAACAATATTCCCAAATAAACCATTAAATAATCATCGAATTTACAATTCTATTCTTAGATTGTGTGAAAACAATGAAAAAATGACTCTTTTAGAAGTGTATGAGGAGATATTAAACAGTCTATCACAAATGCTTTCACTACCATTTTATATTTCAGCAGTTAGAGATTTGATTGCAAACGATTTTCTGGAAGTAGAAAAATTAGAGTTTGTCACAGTATATGACCCTTATCTTGTTTAAATTTGACTTTTTATTTATCATTGTTTAATCCCAGAAGTCGATTACTTGAAATTTACGCAAATATTTCATCTTTCGAAGTTAAGCATTCTTAGAAAAGTAATAATCAAAATTGGTTATTTTAATCCGATATGTTTATTATTTTTACATCTAATTATTTATTAGGGATAAAGAGATATAATTCAGCAATAAAACAAATGTTGTTCAATTATGGACCAAAAAAATCTGAATTCTGCAAAAGAGGATAATAATATTAAATCACCAAGTGATATCCTCAGAATTTTACATATAGATGACGATGAGACATTTCTATTTCTTACAAAGAAGTTTCTAGAACAAATTAGTGAAGGAAAGGTAGAGATTAATTATCTAACTGATTCTGAACAAGCTCTAGATGTAGTAGATGCAAATAATATCGATGTTATTGTTTGTGATTACCAAATGCCAAGAATGGACGGTCTTGAACTTCTCAGTAAATTAAAAACTCAAAAATCTGAAATCCCTTTTATTATGTTCACAGGGCGAGGTAGGGAAGAAGTTGCAATAAGGGCTTTAAATCTTGGAGCTGAATATTATATTAAGAAAGAGGGAGAACCTGAAAGTCAATTCAGAGAACTATATCATATTATTCAGAAAGTAGTAGACCACAGACGAATAGAAGAAGATTTGATAATAAGTGAAAGAAGATTTAGAGAATTTGCAGAATTGCTACCAGAGACTGTTTTTGAGCTTGATCAAGAAATGAATATAACCTTCGTAAATAATTATTTTCTTAAAGAGTTTGGTTATGAGATTTGTGAAATAAATAAAGGTGTAAAAGCCCTACAACTCGTTTCTCCTGAAGACCACGATATTGTAGCAAGAACCTTTCAAAAATTGATAAATGAAGAATATGCACCACCATTGGAAATTCTTGCACTTAGAAAAGATGGATCTACTTTCCCTTCTTTAACTTTCTCCAACGTTATTTTACATGAAAATCAACCTATTGGTTTGAGAGGTATAATGGTTGATATTTCACAGCAAAAGCAACATGAAAAGGAACTGTTGGAAAGTGAAAAGAGATTCAGAACACTATTCGAAGAAAGCCCTGTTGGGATTCTTACGTGTGATTTAGATGGGAATATTGATAATATTAACAAATATGCTCTTAATTTTCTTGGTTCACCTTCAAAAGAAGAAACAAAAAAAATTAATCTACTATCATTTCCTCTTTTAATGAAAGTTAGCTTTTCATCTCATCTCAAGCAATGCATAACTAAAAAGCAAGAAGTTACTTCTGAAGTGTTTTATACTTCGAAATGGGGAAAAGCTAGTTATTTGAAATATAGAATGGTTCCATTCATGAGTAATGGTGAAATTACACAGGTTTACATTACTTTTGTTGATGTTTCAGCATATAAAGAAATAGAAAAAGAACTGAAGAATCAAAAAGAAGAACTAAAGGATTTTTCAAGTTTTTTGGCTCATGACATATTAAATTGTCTTTCTATTCTAGAAGGCTATACGAATGTACTTGACAAAGATTATAATAAATCATATATAAAGAAAATGTTAAGTCAAATAGAGTTCCTCCGAGAGTTTGTTACTAGTTCTTTTGATTTTATTCAGATGGAACACAAAATCGAAAAAAAAGAAAAAACAGATCTAAATGAACTAGTTGAAAAGATAGTAAAATTGAGTATTCCAGATTCAATAGTTTGTAATCTTGAAAAACTACCAGAAGTGCTTTGCGATCCTGATAAACTTTCACGAGTTTTCAAAAATCTTCTAGATAATGCTGTGATTCACGCAAATCCAAAAAAGATTGAAATAAAAAAGCGAATTTATGAAGAGAAATTAGAAATTTTGATAATTAATGATGGTGAAATGATTCCAGAAAAAAATCATAAACGAATATTCGAACGTGGATTCTCAACGAAGAGAAGATCAGGAATAGGACTCATAATAGCTAAAAAATATGTAGAAGCTCATGGATGGGAACTTAGATTAGAAACAACAGAAAAGACAACTTCATTTATAATTAGCATTCCACAGAATATATAAGTTGTTCGTGAATATTTTTATTTCTTCTTTGCGAAAACCCAACATTGTTCTTCATTTCCTCTATTTAGGATTTCATCAGAGAGTATTTCAAATCCTGCTTGTTTGACTAATGAAATCGATTTTTCAGGTGAATAACTACTCCAAAATAGCTCTGTTTCATACATGTAATCATTACCTTCATTCGCAGATGCACTAAGGCAAAAGTGCAAAATTCCACTTTTTTTTAATATTCTATAGAAATTCTGGAAAATTGATAGATGTTCTTCTTTTGGAACATGGAAGATGGCATAAAGAGAAATTATACCATAAAATGATTCATTTGGAAAGATGGGTTGGATCATATCTTGTTCAATGAATTTAGCTTCAGGTACTTGTTTTTTAGCGAGTTCCAACATATTAGCAGAAATGTCAATGCCTATAACATTGCATCCATTTGCTACTAGAAATTGAGCAACAGGAACTCCAGCACCACAACCTACATCTAATACTTTAGCATTACTAGGAAGAAGTTGAAGGAAATACGCTAATTCTTTAGAATTGTTGTAGATATTTCTTTCCTCATTGTATTTAGATGCAATC
>BPTO01000151.1 GCA_023705985.1 Candidatus Heimdallarchaeota archaeon
CGACCACCGAGATCTACACTCTTTCCCTACACGACGCTCTTCCGATCTATTCCGACTAAAAAAAGCTCTGGATGAAGTTTAACGATTCTTTCAACTTCCTCTTTTGTATCAGAGGATACTAAGCTTAGCTCAGTTTTTTTCCAGAGTGAGTAAACTTCTTCATACATATCAATTTTAAACTCAATAATCTTCATCACAACTGTATTATACAATAGTGTTAATGAATTTTTTTCAAAAACAAAGCTTAATAACACTAGAATAAAAGGTGGTGTAATGATAAATCCCAGCGTGATTCTACTCCTAAGTGGTGGGTTCGATAGTACTGTTGCTGGATATTTACTTCAGAAGAAAGGTTATTCTATCATTCCGTTACATTTGTCCAGCACGGATTTTGCGGGAGAGGAATCCATAAACAAATGTGTTGAACTATCAAAAATGTTAGTATGGGAGAAAATGTATGTTATAGATATAGCTGATGCACTTCAAAAGATGGTCGATACAGCAAAACATCCCTATTTCTTTATCTTAATGAAGCGCTTAATGTTAAAACTTGCTGGGAGTATAGCGAAAATCGAAAATATTAAATTCATTGCCACAGGAGAGAGCATTGGGCAAGTATCGAGTCAAACCTTAGCAAACATAGCAGCTATTGAAGAAGCAGCAGAATTCAGGGTTTTAAAACCTTTGATTACTTTTGACAAAAACAAAATCATCAATGTTTCTAAAGAAATAGGAACATATAAAATATCAACACTACCTGAAATTTGCGATATATTAGGCCCAAAACACCCTATAACAAATGCAAATATAGAAAGTGTTCTCATAGAGGAAGAAAAACTTGACTATGAATCAATTCTTACAGACTGTTTAAAAAATAGAAAATTACTAGAATTTACTTAATCTCAACTTTTGTTTCCAGTATTTTTTTGGCGATTTCATCATATTTCTTATCTGGTAGTGGTTTAATCCCACTATAAGTTACTTTTTCTGCTGCTAGAGCCATACCATACGATAATGAGAATTCAAAATCTTTTGTTTCGATGAATCGTGCTAAGAAACCTGTCATTAAAACATCCCCTGCTCCAGTAGGGTCTACTTCTTCTACCTTAGTTGTTCTTAATTGAAAGAATTCCCCATTATTGGAATAGTATAGGCCTTCCATTCCATCTGTTACAATCTGAATATTGTTCTGTGGTAAACCATTCAAGATTTCAACAAATGAATTCTTACCTGTGAAATGGCTAGCCTCTCTTTTAGAATATTTAGTGAAATCAGCTAATTCAATTATTCCCTTCAGAATATTTCTATCATAATCAATGATTATACTACCATCGGATTTAGTGGATCTCATTAAACCTTGGATATCTAAAACTACAAGAGGATAGTTTTTACTCATCCATTGTATTCCTTCAAGTGAAATTTCACGAAAGACAGGAGAGATTAAACAAACTTCTGTAGGCTTGAAAAATGTGACAAACTCATCTAATTTTTCTGCTTCAGAAAGTAATTTCATCTTTCTTTCTGAAGGATAAATCTCGTGAATAAATCGAGTTGTCTCTTCTGATGATAAGAAATGAAAAACTACATTTTTAGATTCGAAAAGTAATTCAAAGTAATTTTGAGGAAATTTTTTTCCTACAGATGTGAGACATTGCGTCTCAACTGATAAAGCGGATAAAGCTACAGAAGCATATGCACAGGGTCCTCCTAGCTGATTCTTTATTTTCTTCACTTGATTTTCGTAGAAGAAGAATTTATCATCTAAAACTGTGTGACCAACTATTGTTAATTTATTATTCACATTTTATTTCTTTTTGAATCGTTTCTTAAGTTTTCTGAATAGAATTTTGTGTGGAGAGAAAGTTGTTGTTAACTAAACCCACCTTGGTAACAGTTTAAAATGATGAGTTACGGTTATGTGGATGCTTATTTAGCTTGTGGTAAAGCGTATACGGAGGGGAGATTAGTAGCCTAAATTGTTATATGTGTTGTTGCTCATATATATAATCAAAGATTAACTACTAGATTATAGAATAAAGAGGAAAAAAGTTATGGATAAAAAATTTAGTAAATTCTTGGTTATAACACTAATAATTGCTACACTTATTTTCCCTAGTGTGCTATCAGTTACTGGGGATGTATCAATTATAGCTTCGAGAATTTCAGAGATCACAGAAATATCTGTAATTACTGGTCCAGAGAGCAACAAGCCCAATACTACTCTATTTGGCATCAATGTAACAGTAGAGATTTTAAATAGAGATGATGAAAATCAAACAGTAGTTGAGTGTGCAGATTGTTATCCTAAAGTTTGTATTAATGCATCATTTGTTAATCAATCCTTGGAAATGTCACCTATATCAATGTGCTTAGATTCAGGGACATATTTTACCTATCCACCAAGTATAACTACAGAATATGAAGTTATCACGTTTTATATTAATCAATCGGGATTATCTCAACTTCCAGATGGCAACTATACGCTTGGGAGACCCATCAATACTGCTTCTAAATATGGAGCAGGTGAACCAGCAGAAGAATTACTTACAACTATCCAAATCATTGCTGGTGCTATAAATATAACTTATCCTAACTTTACAAATCAAACACTTCCAGAAGTAAGCTTAGCATTCACAACCCAATTTGTAGTTATTGCCTTACTTTCAAGTGCAATTTTTGTTGTAAGGAGGAAAAGAACAGAAGTTTATTAAAAATCTAAACTGTGCTCTGATGGTTTTTAGAAAATCACCTAGTTCTTTTCTTTACCTCTTTCTTTTATTATGTCAATTACGATAAAAGGTTAATTTCGGTTAGTTTGCACAAGTTAATCTCTTTCAAATTTCCCATTATGTTATTGTCTTTTCAGAACAGATACTCTTGATTTTCGCTCTTTACTCCTGTTTTTCTCCAAGCTAAATTTCTTTATCAATCTTTTCACGATATTTAACTAATTTCACAAATGAATTTAAGAATTAAAGGTTGAAGCAAGCAGTGGTTTTTCTTAATGTATCTAGCTTTTCCACTCATTTTTTTTTAGCTAGTTTCTATCATTTCTTTTTCCTTTATTCAAAGAATTTAAATTATTCAACAAAGATGCTTAAACAACTCCCCTCTTAATGGATAATACTTATTACTTTAGATTTCTTAGTTTTTTTTACACATTTTGTGTAATACTTCAAGGAAGTGAGTTGTTATGGATACTGATACTTGTCCATATTGCAAAGATGAAATCAAAATCGAGGTACCGTAATTTTGTACACTGCATTAATGGACTTAAATCTATAAAAGACAATGGGTTATACTCAAACCTGAGTGGCTTTAAACTTGATACCAAATATTATTTGAAAAATTCAGTTCCATCTATTCTCTTTCCTGTTATTGTAACACTCATTTAATCATCTTCTTTTTTCTTATTCTTTCTCTCTAAGTTTTTATGAACTTTCTTTCTCACTTATAAACCTTATATGTAGTATAAAGTAGGACACTTTCACACTTGAGGAGAAGAAGAATTTATCATCTAAAACTGTGTGACCAACTATTGTTAATTTATTATTCACATTTTATTTCTTTTTGAATAGTTTCTTAAGTTTTCTGAAAAGAATTTTATGTGGATAAAAAATTGTAGAAAAGCTTTTTTAGTTGAGTATCGATTCTTTAGATATGACAAATACAGAAGAAGCCAAAGTAAGAGACTTTGGTCTCATCTTTTATGTGTGGTTTCTAGTTGTTACTGCGGCATATGCTTTTGGTTTTTATGCTATTTATCAACTTCTTGTACAAAATACCGATCTTACTAGTTGGGTAACTGGCAAAATCGGTGTAGGATATTCGTTTGTCCAAGATTATATTTGGTGGATCGTTCTAGTAGCCGCAGTCCTTTTCGTAATAGGAATCTTAATCGCCTATCTCGAAGTTTGGCTTATGAGTTATATTGGGACAGAACTAGTTACTGGCGTGATTTTTGGTGTAACAGCACTTCTAATCGGTGCAGGTATCTACGTTCTTGTCGGAACAAATATGGAATTTTGGATCGGTTTGACAATACTAATTCCTGGTGCTTTGATTGGTATAATTGTTCTCCTTCTATCTCGTAGAATCATTCTCGGTGCTAAACTTTTCGAAATGAGTAATGAAGCGGTTAATGAACATAAAGAAACCTTATTTCCTGTATTAATTTTTGCAGTAATTTCTATCATTACTACAGTGACAGGAGTAGCTACAGCTATATATGCGGGTTCCAATCTCGATATAGTATTAGAACACACCTCGAGATGGGTTGCTTACCTCGTTTTCTTCCTTATAATTTTTGCATATGTAACCATTCACCATACTATGCTCTACTTCAGTGACGCAATCAATATTTGCATATTTAAGCGCTGGAACAACTATAAAGATGCATCAATAAAATATGCTTTAAAGGAAATTTGGAAAGTTAAAGGTAGTATTATCTTATTTGGAATGTTCATGGCATTCTTTGACACCTTGATAAAAATCATACAATACTTTGCTGCTAAGAAAATCAAAGAAACTTCAATGTTCTTCAAATTCTGGAAAATCGCTAAAAAAGCACTTTACATCATCTTCTTCATAATAATCATAGTAGTGAAATTCCTCTATGCTATACTTAAATTCCTCAATTACTATACTTTAACAATTATAGTTGTTGAAAAGCAAGGTTTCTTACGAAGTATGGGTCGATCTTCCAATTTAGCCGTTGAATCCGCTGCTGATATAATTATTGGAAAAACTGGTGTAAGTATAGCTAAAGGGCTATTTACCATGATGACTTTTGGTGTCTTTGCGGTTGGTGGATACTTTCTGGGTTATTATTGGTTAGCAGGTCAGTTTGGTATAACTGATCCAACTTCTGTTCTTATATTCTCCCTAGCAATTGCAGCAACCTGTTTCTTCTTTGGATATCTACCTACAACAGCTATTCTACGACCAATATCTACAGCTTACAAAACAATTCTATTCTTCTACATAGCTGATCCATTCAGAGGGCATGCTGATAGAAAAACTAGAATCTCAGGAGATATTGAAGAAAGCATTTCAAAAGTTAAGGAGAGAGTTATAGAAACCTATAACAAAGAAGACAGAGCAACTTATGGGGAAAAACCCGAATCTACCCCATCTGAATGATATCTCTTCCATTTCTTTTTTCTTTTCCCTTATTAGTAAAACCTTTTTAACCAGTTTGGATTTATATTAAATGATAATCATGTCACATTTTTCAAGAAGGAGGAATCTGATTGGTAGTTCTCAATATGGTATATCCATTCGATTGCATGATTTAGAATTTAAGGAAGACATGCGTGGTGAAATTGAACTATTTGAAGGAAAACATGTTATTGAAACCCATAAGTTTGAATCTTTTAATCTCTTATCTAGAGTTATTATTAGCTTCTGGGAGAAAAAATTGGGTACACAGGTTAATGTGCATAGATATGCAAATTGGTTATCTGAGTGTTTTGAAGATCTTGGCTTGAAAAAAGTAACCTTTCATCAAATATTGGAAGCTGCAAGATCTGTTGGTAAAGGAGCTTCTTTGCAATCATCAGGATACGAGATACGAGAAACAAAAGTAATTCAGATGCCATTAGGAAAACCATACGAAACTGAAACTAGAGATTTTCCCTCTTCAAGTGCTCAGAAGGAAGTAATGAAAATTGAAAAACCCATCGTAGCAACTAAAGAAGAGAAAGCGAGAACCCTCCCAATACAAACTCAAAAACTCAAGAAACCTTTAGAAGATACTCTAGTTAAACCTAGTGAATTATTCAAGCAACAAAAGATTCCTCACAGAGATTCTTTACTTAAACCTAGTGAATACTTGAAAGAAAGAGAAACTGTAGGTTCCAAAGGTGAAAGTACTGTACAAGCTTCAACAACACTACAAAAACCAATTTCTTCCCAAGTTAAAATCACTGTTGAAGATATCATTAGTTCTCCTACAGGTTCAAAAAGCTTAATTGAGAAACAGAGGTTTGACACTGGACAAGTTGTAACTAAGAAAGAAGATTTTGAACATAAACCCCCAGAAGATAGCTTAATCAAACCCAGTGATTATATTAAAGAACACAAAGATACGGTAGTACAACACGGTCGGTTAGGTAGACCAATTAAAATACCTCAAAAGGTAGACAGAAAACCACTTCCTCAAGAAAGTAAACCACTTCCTCAAGAAAGTAAACCACTTCCTCAAGAAAGTCTAATCAAACCCAGTGATTATATTAGAGAACACAAAGATAAGGTAGTTCAAGAAGATCAACTAGTCAAACCTAGTGAATACTTGATAGAAGAGAAAGAAGAATCCGAAGATTCCAATAGCCCGCTTAAACCATTGAGAATTATTAAACCAAAATCATCTCGTATTGTATCAGATCCCATACCTTTACCAATGAAGCCTTACTACAAAAAGGATATTAAACCAGATATCAAGAAGAAACCAAAGGAAGAATCAGGAGCTGAGGAATTCCCTGAAGAAGAACCTATTATTATAACTAGTGACGAACCTAAAATAGCAATTACAAATATCAAGGGTGTAGGATCTAGAAAAGCTATGCTATTAAGAGAATCTGGGTATAATACAGTTGAAAAAATAGCTGCAATATCTCTAGAGAAATTGAGTGAAATAAAAGGAATTGGACCTTCGAATGCTAAAATGATTATAGATTCTGCTAAAAAATTAGTAGAATAACAATTTTTCATTTACTTCTTAACTAAGTTGTAGAAAAAATGGAATGCACATGAAAAACAAAATTCTGCAAGTTGTTGGTTATTCCCAAACTGGAAAAACAACAATTATTCAAACGGTTTTAGCTGAATTAACTAAAATAGGGTACCAAGTAGCTGTAATTAAATCAGCTAAATCTTATAAAGAACGTGAGAATTCGAAGGATACAGGTAAATACTTAGATTCGGGTGCGAAAATTTCTGCTGGTATTTTCGATAATTCACTTCAAATAACAATTGCTCAAAAATATAGTTTACAACAGATCATAGAAACAATCGATTCGATAAGCAAAAATGATGTCATTTTAATTGAAGGCTTCAAGATGTCTGAGTATCCAAAAGTACTCTTATGGAAATCAAATGAATTGCATAACCTGAACGAGTTTAATTTAAATGAATTATTACTAGTTTATTGCTCTCAGAAAGATTATAATAATCATAAACAATTAAAAGAATTGAGTGAGAAAAAATCTGTCCCCATTGTATTTGGAATGGAAACTCTTGTTAAAGAGATCATGAAATATTTAACTTCTTAAGGGTTACACATGCACAACTCCCTAATTAGCTTGCTTAAGAAAACTACAAGTGAAATCGGAAAAAAGCGGGTTATAGATGATAATGTGACAGGGGTAATTTTAGGGTGTATGGATACAGAAAAAACACTAGATGTTGCAAGAAAACTAAAGCTGTTCTGTAGTGAAATTGTTATAGGAATGACAAGAAAGGAATATAAAGTAATTTCTACTACTATTCAGGAAAATGGTATTTTACCTTTTAAAATTAAGATTTTACCTAATAACATTACTCTGAACCTGAAAATTATGGATCAATTGGTGAAAGAGAGTTCTAACAATCGAATACTTTTTACGAATTTAGAATATGACATTGCTTCTGAAAAGTATAAGTGCTTATGTAACTATGATTCACCCTTAACAACTTTTATTGGATGTAATGGTAATATAATTCCATCAATCTTTTTTTATGATAAATGGTATAATCGGTTTATTCTACAATTACTAATTCTACGTGGTAGAAAGAATCTTGATGATATCTTTAGAATATCCCCAAATTTCTTCTTCCTAAAAATGTCTTCTAAGGACTTTATAAAGAGATATCAAAATGACTCAATGGTAAACAGTAACTACTCGATGAGTAAACAATTTGACTATTTTCCTAAGAAAATCACCTTTAATTTAGAAATTCAAGATATTATTCAACTTATTGCACTATTAAGGTCGTTAACTGAAGACCTTGAGCAGATAAACGTCATTAAATCAAAATTTAAAGTTCAACAAATCTTAATTTTAAGTCAGAAATTAGCTAAAACTGGAAATAAATTTCTTGCTTCCCAAATTACTTTATTCCTGTTAGATAATAAAGAAGCAATCGATTCTTTTCCTTTAAATTGGTCTATAGAAAAAATAACTGATCTTGCTCGAAAGAACTTGCTTGAAGAATCAGAATACTTAGCTATGAATGGTTTTGAAAAACTTCGAATTCGATGTCTTGAAGATTTAACGACATATGATTTATTGAAAGAATCAGAAAAAGATTGGTTTGAGAAAGAGAAAATGACTATTCTTGAAAAATTAAAGGACGATAATATCGAATATAGCTAGAGTGTAAGAGAACATTAGACATTTAAGTGTGTATTTTCATCCTTCCTTATGAGTTTTAAAAGCAAATCTAGCCTGAAACCATTATTAATACGAACAATTTTCGGGCTGTTTTTCCCCATTTTTATCGAAATTTTCGTTTACATAGTTTATACTGGATTAAGAACCGGGAATTATCAATATTCTATACTTTCATTATTTGTTTTCTTCATTATTCCGACCTTATTTCTTTACTTAATTGCTCCAAAAACCATCTTCTTTTTAGGAGGAGTTAGACGACATATTCGAAAAAATATATTGTCAAATTTAGATAATATCTTTTTAAAACTCATAAGGAA
>BPTO01000152.1 GCA_023705985.1 Candidatus Heimdallarchaeota archaeon
TTCCTAGGATTATATCTTGAAGATCTCCTAGGCCATCACAGTCTGTGTCAGGATTATTTGGATCCGTGTGATTTGTTTCTGGATTACCATATCCTTCCCAGCCATCTATAAGACCATCATCATCTGAATCCGCATCATTCGGGTCTGTTGGAGGGTCTAGCCACAACTCATATCCATCTGACCTTAGGAACCAGTTCAGTGGGCAATCGTCACCCCTCCATGAAGGATCTTGTATTCCTGTATCTCCATCGCTGTCAGGGTTAGTTGGGTTGGTTCTTACTAATTTTGGAATTAGTTCATCATCTTCTAAGAATATTATCCATTGACCCTCGATTTCAACTTTGTCTGTCATATCCATCAGATACATGCGTAATGGGGAAATTGAACCATTACACAATTGCTGATAACTATCATCATCTGTATCATTGTCAAGTGGATGAGTATATCCATCATTAAAGAATATTGGAGGTTGGTCTGGGAAATCATCACCATAGAGTTCAGGACCATAAAATCCTCCAAATGCACCTTCTTGACCGTCTAACAACCCATCTTGATCTGTATCAGCGACTAGAGGATCTGTATGATCAAAATATTCAACTCCACCAATAGTAACTGAATAAACACTTCGTGTTATTCCAGTGATATTCAACTTGGTATTTACTTCATAATAGTCATCTAGTTGGTCTCCATCTGTATCGATATTATTGGGGTCTGTTCCTAGAATAACTACTTCTTGATAATCATCCAATCCATCATAATCCGAATCTGGCTGTAGGGGGTTAGTTAAAGTTATAGAATGTTCAAATCCGTCATCTAAACCATCACCGTCGCTGTCAGCTAAAATTGGATCTGTACCAGTATTCTTGATTTCAAACTTATCGGTTAATCCATCCCCATCTGAATCGTCGGTATCAGTTCGTAAACCTGGTACCATTATTTCGTAAGTATCAGGGAGTCCATCTCCATCCGCGTCTACTCCCATCATCTCATCCTTCGTTTCAGGATCATCTTTTCCTCCTGCTAGATATATTGGATCAGGTCCCCATTCTGCTGATCCACTCCATGATAAGAATAAGAACGTCAGTTTCACTGTCACTATAAAAGTGATTTCAAGAATCACTTGTAACGGTGCCCCTGACGCGAAATCTTGAATGAAAGTTAACGTTATAATAAATCCTATAGTAATTTTGATTCCTACTATCACTAGATTAATATCAATAATTATTTGCACACCTAAACCTATTATTATTGTTAATATATCAGCTGCTTCTTGAAACGTAGTCTCTACTCTTTTTACGATTTCTACACTCAAGAAGAAGGTTATTTTCAGATATATTCCACCTAAACCTAGAAATTCTGCCACCTTAGCTAAAGCTGAACCACCAGGTCCTAAGAATTCCAATAGTGGAATTGTTTTAGATATGCTTATTTCAAATTTAAAGAAGAATTCTATAACCTTAAAGAAATCACTCGTACATATTTTACCATTCTGTATCTTCAGCAATTGTAAAGTTAGTCCTGCTGACCCAGAAAATGCCAATTCAAGACCTAGTGAATCCAACAACATCTTCATTAGGTCGTTCTTCCCTGATGATCCAGAACTTACTTTTACTCCCGCTGTAAATAGTGGAATAATATTAATTGACTTTAGTATGGTCTTGAATAGCTTCCCTATATTATCTCCGCTCAAAGCGTTTGATCCTTGAAATACTAAGTCCATTAATAGATCCTGAATCACATCAGCATTTATTGAAAATCCAGGAGATAAAGAGAAAAAGACATTCATGGTAAAAGCAGAGAATCCTCCAAATTCCACATCGAAATCAGCATCATAACTCATGAAATCTCCTATCGATTCAACGAAATCGTTCAATTTGTCTGTAAGCTGATTTAACAACTCTGCTAGTTTTCCTGCTACAAAACCCACTAATTGGTTAATAATCCATTTTAGACCATCTTTGAAAAGCATTCTAGCAGAGGCTAAGAATTTTAAAACAGTATTAATGATGTCTTTTATTTCGCTAGGAACTAGAGGTTCGATTACCCCTATGATGGTATTAACAACATCTTGTACATTGTCAAACTCGGGTAAACCAGAGAATATTAGATTGAAAATGTTCTCAACTACTTCAAAAGGTATGCTGGCATTTAGTGATGCTAGTGCTGCGCTAGCTACTCCAACAATCGTTTGAATAACGTTCTGGACTGAAAAGTCTCCACCATCTTTAATAAGATTAATTACTAATCCTATCACATTTCCTATCTGTTGTAGGATTTGTGGATCAGGTCCATGATCATCTAAAACCGCACCAACAACAGTTGTTATCAATTTACCAATATTATCGTAATCTGAGAGGAAATTGCTAATTGAACCTTTAATATATGCTTTGAATCCATCAATGTCAGAAACGAAAGCTATCAATGATGATGTTAGTTCGAGAGATTTAGATACTAAATCTCTTACTCCTTCATCAAAACCAGTGAAATGTTGGAGTATTCCGTTTACTATAGAAATTAAACTTGAACCAGATGTGTCGAAATTACCATTAAGAAGCCCAAGAACTAGAGTTATAGCTTCTCCAACAACAGCTTTTTGTTCTGTATTTAAATCAAAAAGAGATGAATATGTATCTACACTTGTTAGAATAGCAACTATTTGATTTTTAATTGTGTTAAAATCAGGTAAAGATGTTTCACCTTCGACAATTTGTTTTACTATCTCAATAGTTTCATCTATTTTTCCTTTAATTTCAGGAGCTCTTTCATCTATATCTGGCCATATAGCCTTTAAGATATTAATAAAACCATCTTTAAAATCTAAATCAATAACACCAGCTGCTCCTAGTCCCATTCCTAATGCAGCTATGAGGATATCAAGTATTTTTTCTCCGTCTGAGTCAAGTGACCCTCCAATAAATGTTTTTACTAGAGATGGAAAAACCTCTGTAACGATGTGAGTAATGTTTTTATTAGAGATCAAGTCGATTCCTACTTGAATCATCTGAGTTATCATTGTGGTTGTTTGTTGAACACTTCCGATTCCTAGTGCTTCAACACCTTTTTGTATAAGAGTATTCATGAGTTGTTTGTTTAGATAACTCATGATGAAAGAACCCTTATTATCATGATTCAGTAATTCATCAAAGAATTCTTGAGTAAGATTAAGTGCACTAGTAGCTGTTTCTACAAAATCTCTTGCGCTTTCGGGGACAATGAATAATAGTAAATCATCTACTAATCCGAGTAAAGCAGTTGGTCCTTCTCTTATTGCAAAAATTGCTTTAGCCGCGATATCAAAGAATGGTTTATATTCCATAAGAGAGGGAAATGCTGACTCTAATATATCCATAAATATCTCAATAGCTGTACTTGCGCTTGGATCCCTAATTAGGCCTATAACTTTTGGAATTTCCTTAATTATCGTTCCTATATCATCAGCATATTCTCCAGCCATTGTGATGACACCATCTGGTATTTCAACACCTATAACTCCTAAAATGATATTTATTACATCACCTGCAGCGCCTGTAATAGAGGATAAATCTGGAAAATCACCCAACACAACATCGTATGGATCAACCTGAAGTCTTGGAGTAATATCTAAAACAGGTGTGTATCCTTCAATTTTCTTTGTTGGATCTAATAACTCTCCTGTCGTGGGATGAACTTTGTTTAGTCTTGTTTCATGGTTTTTCAGACTATCTTCCAATCGTTCTTTAGCTTTCGCTGGGTCAATTTCACCTAGTCCGTATTGTGGATCTACTTCTGCTTGAATTAACGATTCTATGTCATCACCGAAGTATTTCACTGCTACAAGCTTGAATTTGTCTCCTATCGCTTTATAAATAGGATCAGTTTCTAGTGTAAATATTTCAGAAAGTGACCATACTGCATGTAAATATCCTAAACGTGCATCCAACACTTCTACTTTCTCAAAATAGCAATTTTCTGCAATTGCGTAATTTGGCAATTGATATGCATTTCCAAAGACTCCTATATGCTTGCGTTCAGGATAAGCATTATAATACCATGATAGATCTTCCCATGATAGTATCCACCCTCCATACTCTATTCCTTCTAAAGTTCCATCAAAGACATAAATCATAATCCAATAATCTGTATCAAATGCTTTTACAAATGAAACATGATTATAAACTTTAACAAATTCTACTTTAGAGTAGAATACATCTATTGTTTCATAAATCGATTTTGCAATTTCTTCCGTTACGTGGTTAAAAGGATCATACATTATCCCAATTTTTTTCGACAACATATCTCCAGGATTAGCATATAACAAAAATTCAGTCTGATTACTTACTGCGTGCGCACTGGTATAAACTGTCGAAATGTTCAACATTAACAGAAAAACAGCTAAAACTGCCATAATTTTCTTTTTACTTAACATTCTATCCACTTCTAGCGACTCTTTTTACTTGCGACAAATACACTTAGATAATTATCCTAGTCATTTCCCAAAGTAACAAGAATAGCTCATACTATTTAATTGAATTGTGGCTAAACAGTAATTTATAGAATTAACGTATTAAAACGTCTAATTTTCCCTTTTTTTTATTATAAAATAAAAACAGATAGTAAGGCAAAAGTAAGGCTGGTTTTATGTTAATCAATTGTTTTACTAAAGCACTACTTTAGTAAAGCTACTTACAGAAAATTCGAACGTAAATAAGAAACAATCTAGTCAAACAGAAATCAATTCTCTAGTAGCTGAGATTCTGTAAGAAAACTCTACTTTCTTTTCATACAATTTTATCGTTTTAAAACTTCGACTTCATTTTGACAAATTTAAAGGAAAGGAAGTTTCTTTTCCCGAGCGAAAGAGTTATAATTTCTAATACGCACTATTACATGATTTTATCATCGTTTTAGGTGAAATTGTGAAAAAGCAATCAAAACAATCCAAAGTTTCAATTAAAAGAGTTTTTTGTGTTTCAATATTAATTATTGGAATAAGTATATTCTCTATTATGAGAATAAATGCTACAACTGTCTCTTATGATCCACCATCTTACTCTTCATTAACCCCACATAATCCTATATCCATTACTTCTGATAGCGATTTCGAAGTTTTTCCAGGTTTAGGCACAGAGATTGATCCTTATATTATTGAAGGATATAACATCACAACAACAGGAGATTATGGTATTTCTATAACCAGTACAACAAAATATTTTATTGTTCGTAACTGCTATATTGATGCTAGGGAATATGGTATTCATATCTATTATGTAGTTGATGGTACAGCAACTGTCATTAACAACACGTGCAGAAACAGTAACTTCATAGCTATTCATCTTGTGGCTTCTGGTGCTACGGTGGTAAACAACACGTGTAATAATAATGGTGGTACCGGCATCGCTCTTGGGAATTCTGGGAGTGTGATGGTTATAAACAACACATGCAATAATAATAGAGGTCCCGGCATCGCGCTTTGGTCTTCTGGGAGTGCGACAGTGGCAAACAACACGTGTAGCAATAACAACTATTTCGGTATCGTGCTTGAGGATTCTGGGAGTGCGACTGTTGAAAACAACATGTGCAGCAACAATAGCGAAGGCATTAGACTAGAGAATTCTGATAGCTCGACGGTGACAAACAACATGTGTAACAATAACAACTGGGGAGATATCTTGCTTGGGGGTTCTGCTGGTTCTAAGGTTGAAAACAACATGTGTAACAATAACAACTGGGGAGGTATCTATCTTATGGATTCTGGTATATCTAATGTCATTAACAACACGTGTAGTAGCAATGGCTATGGCATCTGGCTTTCCGCTTCTGGGAGTTCGACTGTTGAAAACAACACTTTTAGTAATTGTGGTTTAGAGATATATGAAAATACCGTTGATGCTTATCGCTTGTATACTTTGGAGAATAATTGGGTGAATGGTAAAAAGCTAGGTTTTTACACTAACCTTGACTCTACGATAATTGCTGAACCTGTCTATGGTCAATTGATATTAGTCAATTGTACTAATGTGACAGTACGTGACCAAATATTAAATAACGCCTCAACTGGTCTATTTCTCTTCTCATGTACATCTTCAGCTATTATTAACAACACGTGCAACAATAACATCAACTGGGGCATCCATCTTTTCTCTTCTGGTAGTTCGACAGTCATTAACAACACGTGCTACAATAATGACTGGGAAGGCATCTTGCTTGAGGTTTCTGATAGTTCTAAAATCATTAACAACAGGTGCTACAATAACAAATGCGGTATCTATCTTTACGATTCAGATTTTTGTGTCGTTACTTACAATCTTCTACAAGAAAATGAAGAATATGGAGTAAAATTAAGATACTCTTCTGATAATAATATCATTCACCATAATACCTTTGTAGACAATAATCTAGGAAGAACTTCACAAGCTTGTGATACTGGTACTAACAACTTCTGGTACGACTCTGCAACACAAGAGGGCAACTATTGGTCAGAATGGTCAGGAACAGGTAATTATTCCATTTTTGGTTCTGCAAGTTCAATCGATCTTTACCCTCTTGACGAACCTGTTGAGTATTCTACAGATGAAACTCAAATATATTTCACATTTACTTTACTAATAGTAGTAGTTACTTTGCTACTCATAAGATTATTCTCTCGAAAAAGACGAAAAATGGAATAAGTAACAACTATTCCTTCTTTTTTTCCTCTTATATACTCTTAGTCACAATGGTTTTGTTTTCAAAATAAATTCAATCTTGTTGAATGCAGAAAAATTATCGTAATAATCAAATAACGATTTAAATAAGAATTAATTTTTCAAGGAAAATCTGATTGTTTCTCTTCCACCTTTTTAGTATATTTCTAGAAATACTAAATCACTTTTTTACTTTTTTACTTAAATGAACTCATGACACAAAATAAATTGATTGACGAGCATCTTTCAAATAAGCTCTTTGCATTATACTCCCTTTTTCCTTCAGTATACTTAATGCATTTCGTACTGTTCTGTTTGGTAATCCCGTACTCTCGATTAATTCCTTTTGTGTCATCTCACCTTCTGTTAAAAGAAGTTTAAAAATATATTTAGCTGATGGCGGAACACCTTCTAGAAGGCGTAAATCCTGTTCTACTAACCTTTTTCTTAGTCTAGCCACTAGATTTCTTTTCGATTCAAATCTTACTATTCCTACAGAAATGTTTGATTTTCTTATACTTACTTCTTCCTCTATTGGAATCCTTAATTGTCCATCTAGAATCAAACCTAGCGATGAACGTGCTTCAACATTAACTATTTTAATTGCTGAATTTATTGGTACAACAACAGGACTATGGTCTTTATCGAGTGGATTTACTGGAATTACAATTAATATTTCTGGATCACCATACGCTATTGGTCCCCCAGAGGATAATGCATATCCTGTGCTCCCTAAAGCTGTTGAGATTATCAGACCATCAGCTCTACAAGATCTGTAAAGAACATCATCATCTATTACTAAAGTATAATTCATTAAACGAGCTGATTCATTAGGGAATATAGCTATCTCGTTTAATGCTGAAAAAGTAACCTTACTTCTTGGATCTCTAATCTCAATTCTATTATACTGATCAATGAAATACTTATCGGTTAATATAGCTTGAAGTGCTTCATACAAGTTGTTTGGTGTTATCTCTGTAAAGAAGCTGATCTTTTCTATTGAAGCTGCTATTACAGGAATATTGGAACGTACATGAAATATTGCTCGAAGAAAGGTTCCAGTATCACCTACGGCTATAATACATTTGAGATTATTTTTTGGAAACAAATTTGACGTTTCTAACCAATTATTAGTAGATAAGTGCTTATCTGCTATTTCTATCAATATTGTTTCTGGATTAATTGCCAAAATAGTTTTCTTAAGAGTATTAGCTAGTTCAACATAATTCGTATCTTCAGTAATGTATAATGCTATCTTCATGTAGAATAACTCTATAATTCTATACTCGTATCTATTTATAAATATGATTTGTCATGTTGGCATATAAAAATTTTTATGGTTTATATAGGGAAATCTCAAGAAAAGTATGATGAACAAAGTCTTGCGGACAGAAATAATGGAAATAAGAAAAAACAAGGAGTTAAGCAAGCTTTGTCATCGCACTAAGAATCTCTATAATCGAGGAAATTTTCTGATAAAAGAAGAGTTGAAGAAAAACAACAAATTATTATTCTACAACGACCTGGATAGACTCTTGAAGGGAGAGCAGTGTTACATGCTTTTACCTGCCCACACTGCTCAACACACACTAAAATTATTGTCAAGAAATTGGAAAGCTTACTTCCAAGCTCTGAAAGAATGGAAGAGACAGCCTAGTAAATTCCTTAGTTGTCCCCGCTCTCCATATTTTAAGAAACCTTCAGGGGAGACCATAGCTATCTTCAGTAACCAGCAAGCGAAAATTGTTAATGGATGGGTAGTGTTACCAAAGAAAGTTAAGTTTACTATCAAGACTCGCTTAACAGCCCAAGATAACTTGCGAGAGGTACGTGTCATCCCCCAAGGGATAGGTTATACCTTCGAGCTTGTCTATCACAAACATCTTCCAAAGGCAAAGCGAAAGAAAAAAAGTAGAAAAGGTTCCATCGATTTAGGATCCATCAACCTCGTGACTTTCGTAGATAACATCGGATCGCGTCCGATTGTCATCAAGGACGAGGGAAAAGGGATAAAAT
>BPTO01000153.1 GCA_023705985.1 Candidatus Heimdallarchaeota archaeon
CACAATCTAGATGTATGTTGTCTCGTATAACTTCCAAAGCTAGAGTAGAATTACCAATGTAGTATTGATCATCACCTATAACACCTTTAATACCCTTTCCAGCAAAAATTTGAACTTCATCAAAAGCTAAATCTCCAATATTCTTTTCATCACAATAGTTCACTATTGCTTTTGCTATCAGATGTTCTGAATGTTTTTCAAGGTTTTTTGATATTATTAACAGTTCTTCCTCTGGAAATTTATTTAATGCTTCAACTTTATACACTTTCAACTTTCCAAGTGTAAGTGTACCTGTTTTATCAATAGCTAATACCGATATTTTTGAAAGAGCTTCAAGATACTGACCTCCTTTAATTAAGGCACCTCTTTTTGAGGCTCTAGTTATTGCTGTTATTACAGTTATTGGTGTAGATAGAACAAGAGCACAGGGGCATGCTACTACCAAAGTGACTAAACTTCGATAAATCCACACATTGAAATCTTGACTAAAAATGACAACAGGAATGAAAGTGATTAAGATTGCAACTAGAACCATTATAGGAGTATAATATTTCGCAAAAACTTGTACAAATTGTTCAGCTTTAGCTTTCTTACTCTCTGCGTCCTCTACTAATTTTATTATTCTTGATAATGTAGTCTCATTATACATACTTGTTGTTCTGATAATGAGATAACCTTCTAGATTTATTGTCCCTGCAAATACTTTATCCCCCACACGTTTTTCTGAAGGTTTAGATTCACCGGTTATTGTACTTTGATCTATATTTGATGATCCCCACTCAATTTTACCATCAACAGGTATTTTTCCCCCAGGTTTTACGCTGATTCTATCACCTACAATCAGATCTTCAACAGGAACCACAGAGTGTTTTTTTCCTTTGATTAACTTTATAGCAGTTGGAGGAGTTAAGTCCATTAGTTCTCTAATTGAATTCCGAGCTTTATCCAAGGTATAAGCTTCTATTAGTTCAGCTACAGAAAATAAAATAACAATCTCAGCAGCTTCTTCCCATTCTCCAATTAATGCTGCACCAAAAATCGCAATTACCATTAGAAGATCTATATCTATTGTTAATGCTCTAATAGACGCAAAAGCATGTACAAAGACAGGAATCCCTCCAATTAAAATGGTAATAAGTGGAAAAATAGGTATGGGAAAATTGGGAATCAATTTGATAGAAAATTCAGGAAAAGATGTAAACTTGCTGATTAAAGTAAGTGTTAGAAAAAGAGTTCCTATTAAGGCATAGATAATTTTTTTGTTTTCCTTTAAATTAAAGAAACCACTTCTTTGATAATCAGCTTTATATTCATACCCCATCTTTTTGATATTCTTCTTTAGCACTTTGTCATCAAGTTTTGTTTCATCATATTCGATTTTGATTTTTGTTGATACAAGGCTGAGTTTGACAGATTTCACTCCAAGAGTTTTTTCTAAGTTTTTAACTATTTTAGTCTGACAAGAAGCACAATCCATTCCTTTAACGATGCCATGTAGTTCAGCCATTTCTATAACAAATAGCCACAAACGTCTTTATTAATAATTAGGAATGTCAATAAACAAGAAAAATCATAGGATAACAGTGGTAATAATATCAATGCTTATTATCTCATTATTTCTGTTGCTCTGCTAATGCGTCCCTTCTTCTTGTATAAGTTATGTATGTTGTTAGAAGTATTAAGATACCCGTTGCAAGGAATAACAGCGACCAATAACCTGCTTCTTCTACCATGGTGAAGGTTAACCATAAATAAGGAATTAGGAGCAAACCAGAGGCAACTAGAAATATTATTTTGAACTCTTTAATATCAAATGCTATTCCTACTAAAAGCCCGATTAATGCAAGATTAAAGACTAGTCCTAATTGCACAGGGAGTTCCAAAGGGGATAAAAATGTGATCACTGTTTGACATATTATAGCAACAGAAAGAGTGGGAATAATATGGAATTCATTTTTGGTCTTAACATATAACAAAATACCTGAAATTATCATCAGAGTCACTATACCTGAAACAATACCAAAAGCTTCCCACGATACTATGTCTGCTGGGGGAACTATAAAGAATGCGCTGATACCAATAGATACAACTGATAATGTTGAACTAAACCTCATTTCGTGTCTCTGACTCATTCCATAGAAAACAATACATAAAATCAATGGAATTATTCCATAATAATTGTAGAAAATGGATGTAACTAAGGAGAATATGTAGATTGGGACAAAAAGAGTTACATTTACAATTTCAGGTTTTGGACTATCCGTTTTCACAAGAATGTATTCTATTACAAGTGATTCTACGACTACGAACAATAGAATGGTGAATACATTAAAGAATACATACACTAGAACAAATTCAAAAGTTGTTGAGACAGATTTTATTTCGCTGAAAATTGTAGCTCCAACAGTAATTAACAATATTTGTATCGCTAAAATATGAGATATCATTCCTGAATTGGAATATTTCATTTTGTATTGTAATAACGAAGAGAATATTATAAAGACTAAATACGCTGGAATCGCTGTTGAAACGAAGCCAAGTAAATTTGTATGATAAAAAATTTGTTCCATGCTTAAAGATATTAATGTAATCATAAAGAGCCATGTTAAGAAGAAATCTACATTGTTTTCAGGTTTTATTCTTGTTCTAAGCATTGAAATAATTACACCTATCTGCCAAATTGTGAATATTAATAGCGGAAAGAATTCTGGTAGTTTTACAAAGAATGACATTGTAGGTGTGAAAGTTGATAGGATTATACCTAAACAACCAACAAAATATGACGCAAAAGTAGCTTCTGGATACTTGGAATCAAACCATCCTAAGGAGAGTGCAATTAAATAAGAAATAAACATAACTAAAAGAATACTGCTTATTAAAGGCTCCAACATGGTGGGATCTACATGTGTATATTTATTGGAAAAGATTGGTAGTATCATTATTGAAATTAAAGCTGGTAATACGATAAGTGAATCAAACTTTTCTTTGAACATTATCAAAATGGAAACAATGGTTGTTAAAACTAATAACGCTATGTAGTAATATTCAGAAACTAGTTCAGCTCCTGCAGAAACTAAAAGTAGGATTTGTATAAGAGATACAAAACCAAAACTAACAAAACGCATTTCACGGGAAGATATTTCTGTAATTTTCTTTAAGAATCTATTTACAACAAAAACTGATGGACCTACAACTGTTGCAATAATCAGAACAACAAACTTTATTATTTCACTCGCAGGGTCATCTGCAGCGCCATTTGTGATGTAATAATTAGCTACTATTGCACCTACTGCTGTTATGAAAAGATTTATTGGATATTCAATAGTTACATTGAGTTGAGCTTCCTTTTTTACTCTCCACATGTTGTAGAGATAAAGAATAATAGGATAGCAAATTAACACAAGGGAATTTATAGCAATTAATACACCACCTAATTCTGTATCTTTTTTACTTAAAGCAAAAGCCGTTAATATTAGCGTTACAGTAGCTAAAACAGTTGTTCCTATTCTTGTTGCCAAGTTGTCTTCCCTTACTGAAATATAAAGCATTGAAAGGGTTGGAAGTAGAAATACAACAGGGAGAAGCCAATCTGCGCCATAGACTGTCGGAGCATTTGGAAACGCAAAAACTGAAATAATTTGCACAGCATAAATCATAATTGGATATGCGAGATTATAGCGTGAAGATACTAAGGGAACAATAGATATTGCAACAACACCACAAATTGTTGCTATGATTGCTAAGTATGGGGTACTAAGACTAGTTAATGAAGCTGGAATTGATATGAATATCAGGGATATTGCTAACAATCCAAGTAAATTATCAGTAACACTTTTTTCTTCATTTCTAGTTTTAAAGGCTGCTGCTAACCAAATTGCGATTGATATAAAAATACCAATGACTACGAAATAATTGATTATGGCATCACTTTTAATAAACCATAGAGTCGAAGTTAGAGCTAGAATAGAAATAGAATGAACGTGAGAGAGAGTGATATTTTCTTCTGGCAAAAGAATAGTAATTTTTTCCATAGATTTGAGTAATGAAATAATTCCAATAGTAATAGAAATTCCGATAATAATTAGTTCACAAATAGATCTTGATAGACTTCCTAGTCCAAAGAAGCTAAGTATGAAAAGATTTATTGTACCTAGTAATAGTATAGTAGTTGAGGATCTTAAAACGAATTTTTGTTTTCTTAGCGCAATTATACTAATTAAAGGTGCAATGAAAAGTAATGAAAGACTAATAGATAAAACAATCTCGTAAGCAACAGGATCTGTAGACCTAACTTCTCCTAAATTATAGAAGAATGCTATAAATGCACCTTGAACGAATAACATTGAAGTTAAACTCTGTGCAACTATTGATACAGCTTGTTCAACTTTCCAACTCATTGATATTAAAGCAAAACTAATTTGGAGAACCATATACATGCCTATGAATACATAATTTACAGTTTCTTTATTTGACAATATCATCTCAGACATTAAAGCTAAAAAGACTGTTAAATTGATTAATCCCACAAATAGAACTTCTAACAAAACTGGATTACTGATATCGTATTTTTCAAATTTAGATGCCAGAATCTGTTTAAATGTCAGGAAATAGGTTACTACAATAAATATAGTAGCTATAAATATCTCCAATGAAGGCAAATCAGCTAGGGTTCTTCGCACTAATACTAAGTAGAAAAGGCTACCTAATGGTAATAGTAGGGCAACAACTGTTATTACTATTCGGTTTTCTTTACTGTTAAAAACAGGATAGTTATCATATGTATTGTCTGCGAGCAAAGTTGCAACAAGGCATGAAGTAATAGTTATTGCAACAACACTACAAATTGTTGCTATGATTGCTAATGGGGTACTAAGGCTAGTTAATGAAACTGCAATTGTTATGAATATCAAGGATATTGCTAACAATCCAAGCAATTTTTCAGTAATACTTTTTTCTTCTTTTCTAGTTTTAAATGCTTCTGCTATCCAAATTGCGATTGATATAAAAATACCAATAACTATGAAATATTGGATTATTTCATATTTAACATCTTGAATAAACCATAGACTCGAAGTTAGAGCTAGAATAGAAATAGAATGAACATGAGAGAGAGTGATATTTTCTTCTGGCAAAAGAATAGTAATTTTTTCTATAGATTTGAGTAATGAAATAATTCCAATAGTAATAGAAATTCCGATAATAATTAGTTCACAAATAGATCTTGATAGACTTCCTAGTCCAAAGAAGCTAAGTATGAAAAGATTTATTGTACCTAGTAATAGTATAGTAGTTGAGGATCTTAAAACGAATTTTTGTTTTCTTAGCGCAATTATACTAATTAAAGGTGCAATGAAAAGTAATGAAAGACTAATAGATAAAACAATCTCGTAAGCAACAGGATCTGTAGACCTAACTTCTCCTAAATTATAGAAGAATGCTATAAATGCACCTTGAACGAATAACATTGAAGTTAAACTCTGTGCAACTATTGATACAGCTTGTTCAACTTTCCAACTCATTGATATTAAAGCAAAACTAATTTGGAGAACCATATACATGCCTATGAATACATAATTTACAGTTTCTTTATCTGTCAATATCATCTCAGACATTAAAGCTAGGAAGACTGCTAAATTGATTAAACCCACAAATAGAACTTCTAACAAAACTGGATTACTGATATCGTATTCTTCAAATCTGGATGATATAATCTGTTTAAATGTCAGGAAATAGGTTACTATAATAAACATAGTAGCTATAAATATCTCCCATGAAGGCAAAACAGCTGTGCTTCGATTGAATATTAGGTAGAAAAAGCTACATATTGGTAATAAGAGGGCAATTACTGTTATTACTGTGCGCATCTCTTTTCTGTTAAAAACAGGGAAGTTATCATATGTATTGTCTGCGAGCAAAGTTGCAACAAGGCATGAAGGAATAACGACTAGTAGAGTTTCTAATTCTATTGTTTCGATAAATTGTGGGATAAAACTAAATATGGGGAAGGTAACTAAAGTCACAAGAGAAGGTGCTGCTGTGATTTTTAGTTTTGCTAGAATATATGAACCAACTATGAAAACAGCAAAAAATCCAAAGAAATAGTATCCTATGTTCTCACCAAAAAGTGGTATTGGTTCCTCTTTAAACAGAGGAAATATCAATATTAAGACAAGAGATAAAAACGCTTCCCCTATGAGAAATTCGTTTTTAAAAAGAATAGCAACTACTGCAGCAGCTATTGCAACGCCAAAAGCTACTGGCATAATTATTTCACCTTGAGTTTCACCTGCAATCACTGCCTGCGATATGATAAATGAGATAAAAACTCCTGCAATCCCTACTCCTAGAAAACTATACGGAAAGATCATATACTTCTCTCTTTTCTTAGCATCTAACAGTCTTTTAATAATAAACGAAGCAACAACAAAAACTAATGATACACTGCCAATAAGTAAAAATACAAACATAGATGTGAATAATTCTTCCTTCATATAACGAATCATTGCATCTGTAGCACCATATACTAGAGCAGCTAATAGAACATAAAATGCAAACAAGAGAAAATAAGGTAGGTTTTCTTCTTTAGTTATTCTTCGCCAAAGTGGATCTTTTGGTTCTCTAGTACTAACTGCTAAATCTTTCGCCTTCATCTTGCTTATTAAAGTACTAGGTAATTCAGGAATTTTTGGTTTTTCAGCAGGAACAACTTTTGATACTATTTCAGCAGGAGGAGTGGGTTCTGGTTCACTTACTATCTCGAGTTTGGGGTCATATCTTCCCTTGGGTTCGACAATTTCAACATGAGGAATGGGTTCTGGTTCTGGTTCTGGTTCGGGTTCAGGTTCAGGTTCGGGTTCAGGTTCAGGTTCGGGTTCAGGTTCAGGTTCAGGTTCAGGTTCAGGTTCAGGTATAGGTTCAATTTCATCAAAAAACTGAATAGGTTCAGGTTCACTTACTGTTAATGGTTCATCAATAAGTGGAATAGGTTCAGGTTCAGGTTCTATTGGTGGAGTAACAGGTTCCTCAGGTATAGATGGTTCTACTGCTGGCTTAACTGGAGGTTGGACACGATCACTAACAAGAGATTCAAGAGTATCACTAATAGTAACTATTTTTGTAAAAATGAATTTTATTTTTTCATCTAATAGATTTAAACTCTCCTCTATTTTTTTTATTTTGTTATTATTGAGTCTATCCCTGTCAGAATTTGACATCCATCTTAATAGTATACCATAGGTTCTATAAAAAGATTATCTGATTAGAGTTTATCTTTTTCTCTAATTTCGTTTTTCAAGCAAAGTTATTATGATTGGGTCTTTTTTTGACATATTGTCAAACCTTACGAATCGAATATTCTATGAAACCCATCTAACTAATCAAAAAAACAATCGAAAGATACAAAAAACAGTAAAAAAACTTTCAAACATGGAATTTGAGGAATTGAAACATAAACTTATTGCTGAAGCTAAATCATTAGAATCATATCTTATAGATGCAAGAAGACATATTCACATGTATCCGGAAATAGGATTTGAAGAAGAAAAGACAGCTCAATATATAGAGAATGAATTAAAAACAATGGGCTATGAAACTCAAAGATCTGCAAAAACAGGCGTTATTGCGATTTTAGAAGGGAAAAAAGAAGGGAAAACAATAGCATTAAGAGCAGATATAGACGCATTAAATTTAACAGAAGAAAATGATGTTCCATATAAAAGCAAAAACATAGGAAAAATGCATGCCTGTGGACATGATGTTCATACAGCTTCCCTTTTGACTGCAGCTAGGATAATTAGGAAGTATCGAGATAACCTTACTGGTAAAGTTAAGTTTATTTTCCAACCAGCTGAAGAAGGAGGAGGGGGAGCGGTTAAAATTATAGAAGATGGCCATTTAGATAATGTTGACGCTATTTTTGGTCTTCATGTTTGGAGAGAACTTCCTTCAGGGATTATTGGTTCCCGAAAAGGACCATTTTTAGCTTCTTCTGATGAATTTGAAATAACAATCAAAGGTAAGGGAGGTCATGCTGCAAGCCCTCATCAAACTTTTGATCCTACATCTGTTCTTGTAGACATTTATAATGCTATACAGAAAATAGTTTCCAGAGAAATAGATCCTGTTGAACACGTAGTAATAACATCACCAGTTTTCAAAGGAAGTGATGCATTTAATATTATTCCTCGTGAGGCTTTATTGAAAGGAACATTCAGGACTTTTAATAATGAGGTTAGAGATTATATAGTCAAACGTATAACAGAGATTGCTGAAGGATACAGTCGAGCTTGGAGATGCGAATGTTCTGTTGAATTTTGTAAAATTCACTATCCCCCAACTGTGAACGATCCTCAAACAACAGAAAATGCAATGAAAATACTGGAAACTATAGGACCAGTCGCGGAAGTTGATCTTTCATTAGGAGGAGAAGATTTTTCATTTTATCAAGAACGAACAAAAGGTGTTTTCATTGCTTTAGGTTTGTATAATGAGGAAAAGGGTATAATTCATCCTCATCATCATCCTCAATTTGATGTTGATGAAGAAACAGATCGGAAGAGCGTCGTGTAGGGAAAGAGTGTAGATCTCGGTGGTC
>BPTO01000154.1 GCA_023705985.1 Candidatus Heimdallarchaeota archaeon
AGAGATGCTGTGTTTGAATGGACAAATAAAGCACTAATAAAATTAGCTGATTTGGTAGATGATCAAAAACAAATTGATATTTTGACTGGATGTGCTTGTCAAGTACTAAAAGAGAATCTACAAGTATTCAGAAGGTTATATGAGGAAACTAGAGACATTAATTTGGTTCATTCAAAACTTCAAGAACAATTTGAGAATTTTCTAAATGATACTTTAAAACTTGAAGATAAGTATAAACAAGAGATTCTTAAGCGAAACATGGGACAAGCTGGTAAGATTGAAGGAAGAACAATTATATCAACTAAAATACCAAAAAGTGATTATATCAGAGAATGGTTCGACGAAACAGATAAATCCAGAAAAAGAGCTATATTTTGTCATTGTCCCAGAATAAGAACAGTTCTAGAAGATCCAGAAAAAGTGCTTCCAAAACACTATTGTTACTGTGGCGCAGGATTCTACAAAGCATTATGGGAAGAAATTATCCAGAAACCGGTTAAAGTAGAAATATTAGAAACAGTTATACATGGTGGAGAAGTTTGTAAAATTGCAATTCATCTTCCAGATGATGTATGGATTTTGTAATCTAGACATTAAATCTCTTCATCACTAGAGGTTTCACTTTGCTCTATTGTAAAATTGGACTTGGAATGTGTAAACTGTTTTTATTTATCTCTCCTAATTATTACTCCTTCTATATATTTTGTTAAGAATTCAAGTGCTGAAGATAAATCATTAACTAACTTAACCAGCTCTTCTTTTATTGGTCTATCACCGCTCACAACGACATAAAAACGGATTACTATTCCATTTGCAGTTGTCTCATAATTGAAACTATCCATCCCTTTTTTTCTTGGAAGATTCTGTATCCTTTCTCTAATACCTGGAATAAGATTGCTCTCTATATGTTCAATTTCTTTAGGATACAATCCAACATTTTCTATTTCTATTAGACCATAAACTCCTTTAAAATATCCACAGAAGAGTTTCGTATTACCTTTTGTACAGACTTCATCAATTTGATAGCTACTAGAAAAATCACAATTATCAATATATTCAAGGCAAAAATTCCTAATGCAATTTTTTTGACCCGCTTCAATGCATGACTCAAGATTATTCCTTTGAATTGGTTGTGACACGAGGTTAATTTTTATCTTGGGTTAATATTCTTTTTCATATGTATATTCAATATGTATTTATTTTTTTATAGTAGTATTTTTACAGTTTTTTACATCTTAGTAATGAACATAAATTTATATATTATGACTACCTTACCTTTTATTAATTTACAATTTATAGTATAAGTACGGTGTTGATATGGAACATAAATTGTTCAAGGTTACTTTGCTTGGTGAAGGAGCTGTCGGAAAAACTAGTCTTCGTAGACAATATTTAGGAGAGTCATTTGAGAAAAATTATGCTATGACTATTGGAGCTGATTTTGCTACAAAAAGAGTTATCCTTGATCATGTTGAATACACTATTGTTATTTGGGATCTTGCTGGTCAACCTAGATTTAAAGAGGTTAGAGAGGCGTATTATCGAGGAACTAAAGGCGCTTTACTGGTTTTTGATCTTTCTAGAGGTGATTCCTTTAAAATGCTTTCTTCATGGATAGAGGAACTTCTAATAAATAATAAGAACAAAAAAATACCTATGGTTTTAGTGGGTAATAAATCAGATTTAAGAGGTTCTAACTTAAAAACTATCCCAAGTAGTTTTGGAGAAGATTACGCTGAGCAACTTAGTATATGGAGTGGCTTTAAAATCCCTTATATCGAAACTTCTGCTCAAAATGGGGATAATGTTGAACCTGCTTTTGAAACTCTAACAGAGCAATTGATTAAGCATGCTTATCAAGAAGAGATAGAATTACGATAGCTTTGAAAATAGCTTAATTCATTAATTAAATCCAAATTCTCTTAATATAGCTGAATATAAGTATTTGAAGATTGCTTGGTGTTAATATTGATTCAATACAAATTCAAACTTACCTTGATTGGTGAAGGCGGCGTAGGTAAAACCTCTTTAAGACGGACATTTTTAGGTGAAACTTTCAGAGAAGACTATATTCTTACAATGGGGTCAGATTTCGCTTCTAAAAAAATCAGCTTGAACAATATCAACTATAATTTACTTATTTGGGATCTTGCAGGTCAACCTTTGTTCAAAGATATTCGTAAAGCTTACTATAGAGGTTGTAGCGGTGCTCTTATTTTATTCGACTTAACTAGAATTGAAACTTTCAAATCACTACCTAACTGGATTGAAGAATTAGTAAGTAACAATAAGAATGAAAGAATACCTATAGTTTTGATTGGAAATAAAGTAGATCTTAAAAGTAACAAAGATACAATGCAGACTAAATATGGAAAACAATACGCTGAAGAATTGAGTGTGTGGTCTGGGTATGAGGTCCCATACATCGAAACTTCAGCTTTAACAGGAGAAAATGTTGATATTGTTTTCACTAAATTGGTTGAACAGATTGTCATCAAAGACAAGAAAGAAAAACTAGAATCGTACGATTAGGCTATTTAGACTATTCTTAAGCAAGTTTATCGATCTCGAGGTAGCATTTTATAGATCCCTCTACTGATTCTGTTTTATTTGTTGGAATAAGCTCTTAAATATTCAAAACTATTGTAAGAAGAAAAGAGAAAGTGGTTGTAATGATAATTGAAGAGTATGAAGCAAAATCATTAATACGAACTTCAAGAACATCGCTCTTCTCTTGGTCAGAAGCATATCTCAATCCTTACCAAGGATGTTTCCATGATTGCAAATATTGTGATGGTAAATCTGAGAGCTATTATATGCACGATGATTTTGCCAATCGCATAAAAGTTAAGATTAACGCTCCTCAATTACTCGAACAGTATCTTAAGAAAAAAGGTTTTTTTCCTTCAAAACGCGAAAAAACTTCCACCTTAGTCGACTTCTTTCCCTCTTTGCGAGATTCAGCTAGTTCAAATCAACTTGGTAAATTCGTTTTGTTTATTGGAGGAGGAGTCTGTGATGTCTACCAACCAGCTGAAAAGGAAGTAAAAATGACTAGGAAGCTTCTACAGATAGCTTATGACTACAAGTTTCCTGTCTTTTTTCTGACAAAAAACCATCTAATTTTACGGGATTTAGATCTTCTTAAAAAAATCAATGAAGAAAGTTATGCGTGTGCAAGTTTTACTATAACATTAGATGATGAAAAAGAACAGAAGATATTCGAACCAAAAGCTAGTACTTCTCATGAACGATTCGAAGCAATTGAGATACTAAGAGAAGAAGGGATCCATTCAGGGATCTATTTCTATCCCACTCTACCATTTATAGGTGATACAGATGAAAATATTAATGCAATTTACAGAACAGCAAAAGATGTAGGAGCAGAATTCGTTTATTGTTGGGGTCTTACCCTAAAACCAGGAAGAAATAAAAATGAATTCATGAATACAGTCAAAGAACATTTTCCTGATTTATACCCAAAATATGAGCTGTTATATAGCAATAACAATAAATATGGCAATTTAGATAATGAGAAATTCAAGGAAATGGGATTAATATGGCCAGAGATTAAGGGATATAAAAAAGGATATGAATTAGAGATAGATTATACAGCTAAGCGATATATTCCAGAAGGGAGAATTAGAACTAATCTTAAGATATCTGAACTATTGCATAGAATTGAATATATTAAAAGATTCTTTGTTAAAAGCTCAAAATTTGAAATTCGAGAGTTGAACCAAACTGCTAATATTCTGAATACATATACAAAAGATCTATTAGAAATAAACAAGTTAGAAAGGAGTAAGTTATCATTAGGAAAAACCACAGTTCCTTACATTGAAGAATATCTAAAAGAGAAAAAAAGTGTTTTACTGAAGAATCTTGAAGAGAAAGCATTCAAAGACGTATGTGAATATTTAAACAGAATAGAAAAAATTTAAAAAAGTTATAAGAGGGTTTATTTTCTTCTTATCACACTAGCAATTAATCCAATTAAAAAGAATCCAAGAACACCATAAAACCAGTTAAAAGGTATAGTAATACCATCTCCAGAAGCAGTTTCTGTACTTTTGAAAATCATATGTGTTTCTGTAGAAACATCTTCAACATCTGGTACCCCTGAAAATTCCATTACAATATCCGTTTGAAATTTATACAAGATACCAAGATATATATGATAACTAATTTCATTTGAGATGTCAAATTTTATCGACATATCTCCTTCAGTATAATCTGCATGACTTTCCGATTTAGAAATGAAAAGGTCTTTGTTTAGAGCAAATGAATAAGAAGAAGACATACCATTGATTGAAGTAGAAAAATCAGTGAATAATTCATCCCCTGCAGCTAATTCAAAGAAATTTTCAGTGTTGTTCCCATATGTAATCGTGGTTGGCATAAAGAGCATTGAAAACATCGCTGACAAATAATATTCTGTTATACCAACTTGAAACAATAATATCTCTGCTGCGTTAGTTGTAATTATGTCATCATTTATGTAAAACTCTCCCCACGTTTCATTAGTATAGAAAAGCTCCAATGGATTATCTAACCCTAAGCTATCGGGATCTTGAAGGAATTTCACTTTCAAAATATCTCCTTCTTGCATTTGATCATCAAGTGTTATATCTAGTCCTCCAGCTTCAAAACCTTCAAATCTTTCTAATTTCCAACTAAATTCCCTTCCAGGAACTAGGTCGTCAGAGAAAAACCATTCATCCGGTTCATCCATTGCTTGTGTTGTGCTTACAGTAAACAAGCTGAATGAAAGAAGAAATAATGTTATAATTGATACTATAGACTTTTTCATTCTAGAAACCTTCAATTTTTGTGATTAAATGTTGTACTTATAGAGAAGGTAAACTATAATATAAACTTAATCAAAAAAATACATTGATTAATATCGAAAAACTGATTTAAAAACGTGAAATACCATTTTACGTTTTGTAAAATAATAATTTACGAGTGTTAATCTACTCGCCATTTTATTCTTTCACAATCCCATTCTCTGAGTGTTCTAGCTAATTCCCCTATATGGTGTGCATTGTGTCTTAATAAATATACTAGTTTTTCAAAGATTGATTCAAACCAGTCAAAATCATCTTTTTTCATTAATTCTTCATCACTTGATTTTTTCAATATTGCTGATAATCTCTTATCAACTTCTTCTGTATAACTAAGTAATGCTGCTTTAGTCACTTTTGATTTCTTTTTTTCTATTATTTCTTTTGAATCATTGTCCCAGTCAATATTAGCTATTGTGCCCCATTTCATCCCTTCATCTGTGCTTCTAGAATAAAAATCAGCTGCTTCAATGATATGATAAACAGTCCATGAGAAACTCCAATCATTCTTTACTTTAGACCATTTATCATCGGGAATTTTATTGATTCCTTGCTTGAGCATACCCCATTCTTCTTTAAACTGCTTCAAAAGTGTTAAACCCAAAGATGGATGTGTGTTTCTAGTTGTCATTTTTTACACTTCTTATTTAGTGATTTTTTTCTTCGTTTTTCTTTTTTTTGCTTTATAATGATAGTATATGTTTAAAATCTGATGCTTATCTACTTCTTCAGACCTACCAGAACGAATGTAGCCTTACTAGGTCTTCTATAATAAACTTCTAAATTAATTTCTTCACACAATTTTTGCAATTCTTTTGGTGAATGAAATTTGCTTTTAAAACGCATTATCTTTTCAAATAGAATTAATAGTAAATTCCAAAAATATTTTCTATCAAACTCTCTAATAATCACTTGACCCTGTTTTAAAAGAATAGCGTTACATTCATTCAAAGTTTTTTCTTGGTTTTGTACATGGTGCAAAGTATCGTTAATAAATATCTGACCAATAGAATTCTTTCGAAAAGGCAATGATTCACTTTTTCCTTGAACGAGAAGGAAATCGTTTCTATGATTTCTACTCTGTTGAAGCATTTCAAATGACCTATCAAAAATCAAGCAGTCATTAGCTTCCTCTTTAAGAAATATAGCTACACGACCTGTACCACCCCCAAGATCTAAGATTATCTCTTCAGGGTTTACAGGAAAAAAATCTCTGAGTTTTTCATAATCAAAAGATCCAACTATATTCTCGTATCGGCTAGCGATTCTGGAAAAAAGGTCCATGCTTATCTAATTAAGTAATTTTTAACTAATTTATAATCTTTCATATTTTTCAAAATTCTTTCTAAACTTATTTTTTGATACATTTTTCAAACATTTCTTCAAAGCTAGAAGCATTTCGTATAAAAAGGAACATACTTAGTCCCTTTAGTGATTTGTGTATATCTGAAAAAGACATATCCACTGCAAATTCTGTTGTTTCTTTGGAATATGTTTTAAAGATATTCTCTGTTTCCTCAGAAATCTGTGTAAGAAAGTTAGTCATAACTTCTGCTAAACAATCCACAGAAACCTTTGAACCATCTGTAATTAAGCTTATAAGTTTAGCAAAAAACGAGAGATACTTCTTATCTTCAGCTATAGAGAACGTTCTTTCAGATTTGTCATCCATAAGGTACAATTTAGCTGCACGCCCAAAAAGAGTCTCTGCTGCGGTTTGGCCTACTTTAAATCTCTTCCCTGCTTCAACAATTAAACCGCATTTTCGTAGTTTGCTCATATATTTGTAAAGCGTTTTGTCTTTCCTGAACATATTTTCTTGTAATTCTTTTTTCTCTGAATCTTCAAGATTCATTTTATCTATGTCTTTTTTAACAATTGAATTATACACCGTTTCCAGTTCTTTAATGGTTAATGGACCTTTACGAAGCGCGATAAATATCGGAGAATACTTCGCGTTATTTAGTAAATCGCAGTATTTTGCATCTTTTAGTATTTTTATTGCTTCTTCTTCATAAATAATTGAATCATGATACTCCACTTATCCCACCATTTCATTCCTTGATTAGTATGTTTTCGTGTACAACATATAAACCTTGTCGCTAAAATTGTCGAAACATTTATATATGTTTGTAGATGGTATTCTCTATACGTGTAGAAAATTAAACGGTGTTTATTACATGACTGATAATTCCAATAATCATCCAGAAGAGATTTCAAATCTTAAGGGATATTTATTCTTCTTTTCTGGACAATTAGTATCACTTTTTGGTTCAAGTATTATTCAATTTGTTATTGCTTGGTGGATAACAGTCGAAACTGAAAGCCCAATGTTATTATCATTATCTTTGTTCATCGGTTTTATTCCAACAGTATTACTTACTCCAATCGCTGGAGTCTTAATAGATCGTCTTAATTTGAAATTTTTGATTGGTTCTGTAGATTTCATGCAAGCGGCTGTTACTGTTGTTCTTCTATTTCTTTTCAAATACGACAAAGTTGGTGTAGGTTTATTGCTATTCTTCATTGCTATTAGAGGTGCGTTTCAAGCATTCCAGCAACCAGCTCTTCAAACAATAATCCCAATAATGGTACCAAAAAAGTATCTAAACCGTATGAATAGCTTTCAATTTCTTTTTACAAGTGCTGTATTTGTAGTTGGTCCAGTTACTGCAGCTTTTCTATACTCTACAATACCTATTCATCTAATCATGTTGATCGAGCCAATAACATTCGGAGCTGCCATTATTCCATTAGTTTTCATAACTATACCAAAAGTAGTAAAACAGATAAAAGAAAAAGCAGAAAAAACCTCTTTTATATCCGAGATGAAAGAAGGAGTTCAATTCATTAGAAAAAAGAAGGGTCTTTTACCGCTCTTAGGTTCATTCACAGCTGCAAACTTCTTTATCATGCCGATGTTTACACTGATTAACTTGTTTGTCTATTCTACTCATAGAGGGGATGAAACAAATCTAGCTTTTGTCTTTATATTCTTAAACGTTGGAACAATAGCTGGATCGTTATTACTTACAATATGGAAAGGTTTCAAGAAAAAGGTAAATGGTGTAGCAATCGGTATTCTTTTTATGTTTGTAGGATCCCTAATCGCATCTCTTACCCCCTATGGACTCTTTTGGTTTATGGGTTTAGGAATGCTAGTTGTCGGAGTTTCCAATCCTGTAGCAAACATATCCAGTCAAACAATCTGGCAAACAATAGTTCCAAAAGACAAATTAGGCAGAGTTATGTCTGTTAGACTAACTATAGCTCAATTTACAGCACCAGTAGGGATGTTATTAGCAGGTTTCATAGCTGAATATGTTAAGATGGAGTATTTATTCTCTTTTTCTGCTCTTCTAGGTTTGTTGTTCCTTGGTCTTTTTTGAATTAATACTTCTATGAGAAATGTAGAAGATGATATTGATTACACTATTAAAGAAAGAGGATCAGAACAGATTTTGTCCTCAAAAAAAGATGTTTTACAGAAAGAAGTTGAGGATATTCCTACAACTGAATAATTCTTTAAAATTACTTTTTCTTTTTCTAAAAAGACCTAAACTTCAAATAGAACGCAATTTAAAAACTGCTCTTTTTTGTAGTAGTATGAAATACATTTTTATATTTGGATATCCTACTACTTCTTAGATGTGATAATGATATGTCTCTAGCAAGTGATTATG
>BPTO01000155.1 GCA_023705985.1 Candidatus Heimdallarchaeota archaeon
AATAGCATATGATTCAGAATCAGATAAAATCATTTCTTTTGGTGGATCTCATGCACATTATGTTTTATCAAACCAAACCTGGACTTTTGGTTACACTGAGAATACTTGGACTCAAGTTACTCCCTCTAATGTCCCTATGATGAGAGAAAGTTCGAGGATGGTATATGATTCTGAATCTGATGTAGTCATTATGTTTAGTGGAAGTTTAGCCAAGGATGCTAATCCTGACGGATTTGAATTAAGGCTTAATGACACCTGGGCATATGATTATAATACAAATACATGGACTAACATAACTTCAGCTACATATCCATTAAATTATAATTTTGATTGTGTTGCATATGATTCAGAAAGTGACCTAGTAATAGTTTTTGGTGGTACAACTGAAAGTAACCCCTACTTAGATCCAACTGGTGGAAGATATCATGGAGAAACTTGGTCATTTGACTACAACACAAATACATGGGATAATATCACACCCTCGGTTAGTCCAGTTCCAAGAGTAGGTGCAAACATGGTTTATGATTCCGAACATGACCTAATTATTCTAGTTGGAGGTTATACTCATCTGCTTACTACTGAAATAGACCATGAAACTTGGTCGTTCGATTATAATACTCTGAGCTGGATTGAGCTGAATCTAGATGGTGGTCTTGAAATAAGAGCACACTCAATGGCTTACGACTCAGAAAGTGAAAAAATAGTGATCTTTGGAGGAAATACAGGCGATGATCCTTTTAATTTCCTTGATGATACCTGGGTAGGTGATTTAGACTTCAATAACTGGACCAAGATGCCCTATCCAGAACCTGAAGACACTCCTTTATTCATACTACCTGTAGTCATATCAATGAGCTTCCTAGCGATACTAGTAATAATTAGGAAAAAGTCATGATGATTAACATACGAATGTTTTTTTTCATTCTTCTTCTTTTTTTAACAGAATGACCTAATTCAGAGAAATTCTTTTTAATTAGAACAATTAACAGTATTATTATTGAATAACAAAAACAATTTCCATTTAATTGCTATAACTCTCATAATTTTACTATCTCTATGCTCTGAAAGAATGGAAATTAGTAATGCATTAACCAACTCCAACAACATTGATACTTTTTCTGTTGACTATCCGATTGTTTTTGCTAATCATGAAATTGAAGTTGACATTGAAACTCCTGAAAACATAACTGTTACTGAGGAAATAACAATACTAAACAATAGAACAACATCCATTTCTAATTTTGTTTTCAATCTGAATCACCCCGCTCTGATATTGCGAATAGAAGACAGTTTAGGTAAGTTAAATGCCGATCTTATATCAGTAAATGATATCTTAATAAATTTTAGATCTAGCCTTGGACCTAACCAGCAATATATATTCAGGTTAATCTATAAACTGGATATTGAATTAGATTTTACTCAGGGTAAACCAACATATTACATTTTTCCATTTACTTCGTATATTCAGTATTTCACCTCAAAACAACATATCACAATCCGATTACCCAGTCATTCAATCCTCCATGAAACAGATATTGGTCCTCCTCCATATTTCCCTGAAAATGTAACAGAAATTTGCACAGGAATCAGACTATGTCTTAAATGGGAGTTTGAGAATCTAGAACCAGCTACAGAGATACCCTTCTTGGTTTTTTTTGATGAGCCATATTCAAGACCTATACCTGTATGGACAATTGCACTCATCCTTATTGTTGGGATAATAGCTGGAGCTTTTTGTGTATTTATTGTAATGCAAAAGAGAGAAAAGAGAAATAAGAAAACAATTGGAAGTATTTATTTAACAGATGATCAAAATGTGATACTTAGACTTGTATCTCAAAATGAGGGAAAAATGTCTCAAAAAGAATTACTAGAACAAACAAATTGCACGAAATCTAAAATTTCTCGGAATCTTACTACATTAGAAAAACAAGGTCTTATAATCAAGGAGAAATGGGGGAGAGAGTTCAGAGTGTATCTAACCAAAGAAGGAAAGAGGGTGGTTGAATGATTTGTTTCACGGAAGTTGCAAATAAACACTTTCCATCTTTCATAAAAGTTACAAAACAAGAGAATTACCTGGAGAAAATATGTATTCCTTGATATAATGGATATCTATTTTTGATGATATCAAACTAAATAATCTACTTTTCTTCTTTTTATGCATCTAGCCATTAGAAATCCTGACAATGACATTATTGTAACCCAAAATATTGAATCTGTTCTTGTAGTTCCACTAGTGTATGGTGTTGGAAATGTGTGACTAGCCCACTGAAACTCTATCTTTCCATCTACCTTCAATAGTCATCATTCTTAGAGCCATTTCAACTGAAATTTCATGTTCAACTACCCAAGGATTAGGTGTATGGATTGTACCATTTTCATCAATAGCTTTTCTAGTAACCAAACCCCATAAGTGTAGGAAAGGTCTGATATTAGCTGATTTACTCCAGTTATCTTCATCATAACCATGAAGAAAACCAAAATCAGTTTCTAGATAAGAATGAAGACCTTCACCAGGCAGAGAGTATCTGTTTACTGTCCTTTCCTGCCATACGGCACTGTAAAGATCTGCGTATTCTTGCTGCCAATAAGTTGGGAAGTAACCTCTAACAGAATGAATGGTATTAAGTGATAAAGCTTTTGTGATTTGATCTTCTCTGATGAAGCTGTTATGCTCAATCTGATGTCTTGCATTATCATTATCTGTCCCATTCAATGCATATTCTATAGCATTTAGGATAGTTTCAGTTGCTCTGTCACCCATCGCATGAACAGCTATACTAAAACCTCTATCATGAAGAGAATCTACCACTGAATTTAATTCTGATTGATTAAAATAAAGATCTCCATAGGGATTTATAATTCCCCATAATTCTATCATTTCCTGTGTATAGGGATCACTCATTGCTGGAAAACCTCTGTTTCCATATGCTCCATCTAAATAGATTTTAAAACCAGGAATGCGAAACTTACGGTCATGTTCTAGTAGTGGTTCTAGATCTGGACTCCAGTGTTCAACTAATACAGATTCATTGTTTTCAAGCCAAGCATAATTGTAAATAAGAAAAGCGTTTACTCGAAGGCGAAGCGTATTATTTTGTTCTGCTTCTTGTAGCCATTGAAATTCACCCATATCTATACTTTTCTCATTTAATGTAGTATAACCATTAGCTAGAGCTAAAATTTGAGCTTCATAGATTGTTTCAGTTTCACCAATCCAAAATAATGATGCCATATAGTGTGTATGACCATCTATTATTCCAGGCATAATAGTTCGGCCATCTAAATCATAAGTAGTTTCATTTTCTGTTGCAAAGTTTTCTAGAATTTCTTCAGTATCTCCTAATCCAATTATAATACCATCCTTTATCGCTATTGCTTCAAATAAGGGATTCAATTCATCTATGGTAATAATATTACATTTACAAAAAATGTAATCAACAAGTTGTGGACTAGTTTGTGAAAATACTGGAACAATAAAAGGAAATATGAACAAAGTAAAAACAAGAAGAAAGAAGTAATGTTTCTTCATATATCTCATCTCTAATTAACGAATAAAAAGTTTGAGGAGTATTTTAAAATTTCTGAAAATCTTTTAATATCACTCTTACAATTCATAAATGAGCGAAAAAAAATGAAAGCGTTTATTTCAGTTGATTTGGAAGGATTACCATTTGTTGTTATTCTAGGACAATTAGACTTGAAAGGTTCTTTGTATCAGGAAGCTAGAGAAATTGCTACGAAAATAACTCTCGTTGTTGCTGAAGAACTTTATCAAAACGGTTTTGAGCAAGTTATCATTGCTGACAGTCACGGTCCTATGGTAAATTTGCTGATTGATAATTTACCTGAATATGTTGAGATCATTAGAGGAGGTTTTCGTCCCATTTCGATGGTTGCTGGAGTAGAAGGCTGTGATGTCGCACTCTTCCTAGGTTATCATGCCAAACATGGAACAGCAAAGTCTACTTTTGACCACACCTACAGTGGGAGCAGTATTCATAAACTTGTTATAAATGGCATAGAAGTTAGTGAGTGTTTACTCAATGCTTTTACAGCCGGAGAATATAATGTTCCAGTGATACTGGTCGCGGGAGATAATCAACTTTTAGAAGATGATGTCAAAAAATATACTCCTTGGGCTGAGACAGTACCTTTAAAACACTCTTTTAGTCGTTTTGCTGCAAGGAGTCCAAGTATGAAAAAAATAGAGAAAAACCTGAAAGAATCGGTTTTTAGAGCAGTGACTAATTTTAAAGAAGGAAAAGTTAAACCACTAGTAACTGAAAATCCAGTGAAAATTGAACTTACCTTCAGAGGAACAGCTTTTGCGTATGTAGCTGATTTGTTACCTTTTGTAAAAAGGGTGGATGGGATGAAAATTGAATATATAGCTGATACAATGACTGAAGCTTATAATATATTTCAACTATTGGTTACTGCAGCATCAGGTGTATTAGCAGCAATGAAATATCAGAGTTGATTTATAAAAGAAAAACTGATATCTTTTCATTTCTCCTTGTTTGAATTGAAAGTGAAAAATAGCATTATCGTGAAAGAGGATAAAAAGGAAAAGGAAGAATTATTTTCTTCTTTTTCGAAACAATGTTATAATTGAAACAGTTGATAAAACAACAACAAAGAGCATTTTTGAGAACTCATTCATTATGACATTAGAGATTGTAAAAGATATTACAATACTAGTAGCCAAACCATTAAAATCAGTGGTTACTATCATGAATTCATAATAACCATCTGAATATTCACTTGAATTAAAATCGAAGTTCAGATAACGAATATTTGAATTCCAATTATCACTACTGTTAAGTGTTGCACTTACACAATCGATACCACTATAATCTTGAGCTGTAATCTGTATTGATATCTGACCTGTAACAATATCATTTGTAGAAATTCCGCTAATCAAGAGTTGAGGTGGAATATCATCGTATAATGGGTCGAAAATGTTAACTCCTCCTAAAGTTGAACCTATGTAAATTTCATTGGATAAAATAGAATAATCCATTCTAAAGATAAGATAAGTAGAAAGACCATCTTCTTCACCAAAGAATTTGAGTTCTTCGTTAGATATATTGTAAGCATGGAAACCATAATTAGTTGAAAAGAACAGTTCATTAGTTGCTTGATTGAATATGATGTCATTAACAACCGGATACATTAGTGATGAGGGTTCAAAATCAGTTATTGTTTCTAAAATAGGGTCATAGATTCTGACATAAGTGTACAGATGTGGTTCAGTTTCTAGACCAAACCAGAGTTGCTCGTTAATCCATTCAAGTGTTGTTATCTCCCAATTTTCTGTTTCACCGTGAATAGAATAGATAGACATTGAGGTTAAATTGTACAAAATTAATCCAGTATTTGTTCCTACATATAGCATTTCCCGATTAGGATCTTGCAGAACACAATTAACTATCAGTTGAGTCTTGTCAAAACCGAAATCTTCGACAAAATAAAGATGGTTAGCTCAGTTGTAAATTACTATTGACCCATTACTTCCTAGACCACCATTTTCAGCGCCTATAGAATAATAAATCAGTGTTTCATTAGGTGATGATGAAATATCTTTGATGTAATCATATTCATCTAAAGCTGGAATCATCGTTTCCATATCGATGTAAGAATCCGCGATTATATCATATTCATAATGATGATGATAGACCATTCTAGCAGTTGATAATATTTCAGCAGCTGTTGAACCTCCTGCTCCTGGAACGGGCACAAGGTGTTCAACATTCTCGTTATTTGTAGGATCTATTCTATCTAGACCTAGGAGTGTTGAAATATACATCATATCATCAACAGGGTCATAATTAACATCTGAAGCAATGTTATGAGATAAACTATGCTCCCAGTCTACCCATTCATTCTCTGTTGTAACAGTTGCAGGTAAATCGAGATAAGCTTTTTGAATCAATTGTATTGAACCTAAAATGACCTCATGAGTGATTTCGTCTAATTCTATCCCTGCGATCATAGCTTCAATCCAATAAGGAGAACCCCAAACACTTGTAACACCAAAATCGCCTAAACTTCCCCACTTTGACTTAATCACTCCAGTCATATCAGTTAAGTTAAAAACCATAAGACCACTCTCAGCTTCGAATCCTGGTCCTGAAACGAAGTAACCCAGATTTCTTTGAGTGTCACAAACAATATCATAAATTGTTCGGGGATTATAAGGTTCAGAAATGTAATCATAAGTTTTGAGAGAATCATTGTTCAAGAAAAGAACTGTTAATCCACCGCTTATAGTAGTGACATTTTCGTTAGTTCCTATAAACACTTTCTCTACTTCAGGATAAGCTTTAATCACTTTAGTGATATTGAAAGGTAGACCATCAGTAGTAGTGAGCCACTGGTGTGAAGAGTTAGTTAAAGTGTCAATAACGTAAATACCTAAATCAGTCCCGATAAAGGCTCTGTTTATTGAAGGATTCACTTCAATCGTGTGCATTTTCACACTAGGATCAGGTAAATTGTAACCTGATGTATCTACTTCTCTTTGATTAATAGGGTCATAGATAAACAAACCATGAGACTGTGTAGTTATCCAGACAAAATGTGTGTCAGGATCGATATCTATGAAATCACCTAAAACAAAATTTGTTGCCACTTCTTGAAGAATAGGTGTAGCTTGAATAGGAAAATGAGTATAATTAATAACGTCAACACCTTGAATGGAACCAACATAAAGCAATTTGAGTTCCTTATCTACTTCTAAATTCATTACAGAAACATCTTGTAAGCCTATTTCATCTCTGTAAACTACTTGATCCGACAGATTATCTTTTTGAATAAATGCTACTCCTTCAGGAGCATTAGAAAAAATCAAATTTTCTTCTTCATCTATTGCTAATCCATAGTAGCCAGGTGGACCATATTTATGGCTAAAAGCGCTCTCTTCAGCATTTAAAGATTCAGAAAAAATAGTAACATCAGTTTTAGCATAAGAAACAGTCTGATTATTCAGAGCAAATGCTAACATCAAAATAGAAAGGAAAAATAAACACTTAGTTTTAGATTGCATAAGTCATGGAATTTCTTCCCCTATATTAACCTTATAGAAAAGGAAAAGAAAGAGTTAGTTGAAAATCTTATCGTTGTTATCAACTAGTACTTGGATGATCTTTTCACGTTTTTTCAAGATCTCTTCTCTGTTAAAGATAATCCATATACCTTTCCTGAAAACTGGAGACCTTACTGTAGCAACTTTTGGAGGTAGCATTAGAATAAAATCACTTGTTGATAATTTGTCTTTGATTCCAAGCAATTTTCGCATATCTTTATCTAGTACCTTCTCTCTTTCTGTAAATTCTATGAATCCACTGGCTCTTCTTTCAATTTCTGTCATCTTTTGCTTTTTCAAAAATTCTTCGAATTTCTCATCAATTGCAGGAGTAAAAAGTCTAGCTGTGCGTATCTCTTTAAGTATAGCACCATATCGAGTGAAATCTATTTTTATTTTTCTTCTCATCTGCAATTGTTTTAAAGTGAATATCACCTCTTCTAAAGGTATTCCGAGTTCCAAAGAAATAGTTGAAAGGTTGGTTTCTTCATTAAAATCTAAATGTTCTATAATTAAGCGTCTCTTTGTATTTAGGATAACTATAGAGCGAATTATAAAGTGGTAGATTAACCAGAACATTTGTAATAGGAAAATACCTGAAACAATTGAAATTAAACCTGAAAGAGTATCATATCTTCGCCATTCTAACTCTGATGGGCTGCCTTCGACTGCTTTCTTGAAAAGAAGCTCTTTTGTCGTTTTATCTGAAAATACAAGATAAGTTTGCAAGATAGAGTGAGATAACAAGGGGTACAGAAGAACTAAATTTGTCATCAAAAAATTCCAGAATTGATTATAATAGTAGGGATAATTGTCAAGAAAAGTTGTTACGAAAACTGCAATAAATGAAACAATAATTATAAATCTTAGAACAAACGCTGGAAATCTTTGTCGTGGTTTTAGAGTGAATATGAACATATAGGTTGTAAAAATAAGTAGAGCTAATGACGCAACTAGAAAAGGTAAGAGTTCAACAAGAGATTGAAAATTATTCAAACTTCCATTAACATTCATCACTATTATAAAAATAACCGCAAGTATTTCAAAAGAATAATATACAAATATCTTTGCATTAAATGAGAATTTTCTCTTTTGTACAATTGTAACTGATGTGTCTGGTTCAACAAACTTTTCAACTTTTTCTTCTACTTTTCCATTCTCCATCTCGACTAATTTTGAGGAAGGAGTAAAATCTTTCTCTTCTTCAGAAGATTTCATACCAAGTTTTTACATAACATTGTATTTAAACCTAGTCTAATTGAACGTTAATTCCAGTACTTTACTTTGTCAAGTTTATAAACAAATCTCGGACTTAGAATATTGAAAGACATGGTTACATCCACTAATTTACGCTATGTTATATTATGCATCGGAATCATAGCGCTAATTACCATTTCACCTCAAGGATGTAAC
>BPTO01000156.1 GCA_023705985.1 Candidatus Heimdallarchaeota archaeon
AGACGTGTGCTCTTCCGATCTGGGAAGATGATGAGTATATTGTTTAAGAAATGTTTCAATTATTTCTGATGTAATTGATGGAATAGATATTTCGTTTTTTAAGATAGGTAACAAATACTTATTTTTGCCTTTGACATATCCCTCAATATTTCCATTGTCATAGACTTCTTTAATGAACTCTACACTTTGAGTATCATTCACTTCAAAGAGAAATTCTGTGATTTTTTCGTAAATATACTCACCATCTTCCCATCTAGTATTATTTAAACTAGATGAAATTTTCTCTAAGAGTAATAGAGTTCTTATATCAGTAGTAATCTCTTGATAAAATGTTATATTTTCAAAGATGATGTCCTTTACCTGTTGAACAACATCTAACTTAGTTGAAGGAATGGTTTCCAAAATCGAATGTAAGAAATTTTCACCAAGTTTAGTATAAAATGTATCAGATGTACTACTGTATAAGCTTTCATTATTGTTATCTAAAAGCAAGTTTACAAACCATTTCGTTTGTGTTATAGCAAAAGTTGTAGATACTTCTAAATCGCTAGTTGTATTGAAACTGTCGATCCATGTATCTGCAAAGAAGTCTAGCCCTCCCCAAATATAATGAATAGTCGCAAAAGAAGCTTGTGTAGAAATCCATTGTAAGTTTAATATTGATCGCAGTAAATTATCAGCATCGCTGAAAAGCGAGGAATATGGTTGTTTTGAAGATAGGAAAGGACCAATTTTGGGATTACTCGTAATATTATTAATTATTGTAATTATTTGCTCCTTCATTTCACTTGTTAATATACTTCCTTGAGGATTGTGGATAACCAATTGGACTGAACCATTATCTTCAAGGAAAATAGAAAGAAGATTCAGTCCTATTTTTGATTCACTTAAATTTGTGGATGTAAGATTTGAACCTTCTTCTTCCATTAAATCCGAAAGGTTTAGAATCTTTCCAAAGTTCGCTGAAACTAAAATTATCCAAAATAAAAGAATACAGATTGCAATTCTCTTGTCGTGCTTTTGGATGTATTCCTTTATTTTTTTCATTACAATGTATGTGTGTGGTCAGCTTATATAATTCTATTTCTGAAATTAAATCCACTCGTTACATTAGTTTTCAGTAAATATTTCAAAAAGACAATAAAAATAGATTTATAATACCTATCCTTACCCTTTAACAAGCAAGAAAACACTAGTCTTGGAAATTTAGTTGCCAGTGGCTGAATCGTATGAAAGGAAATAATCGGAAAAAAAATAACCATGGTAGGTCTAAACATATTAGTGATGACAGAATTGATCGATTAGCAACCTTTGAAGGCGATTTAGCTCTTTTCAGAGCTATGGAACTGATGATAGAAAATTTACAAGATAACCTTCAGCACATGAAAGAGCACGAAGAATATGTGAAAGCTGTAAGAGACAGACTTGTTGATGATATCCAAGAAAAGAGAAGAATATTTGTTCTAGCAAGTGGTAGAAGTGCGATGGTGGGACAAATGTTCCAAACTAGACTGGAACATTTTGGAGTTCAATCCAGGTTTATAACGAACACAAGATCAGTACCGAAAGTAAATGAAGGAGACACCATAATAGTAATTAGCGGGTCAGGAACGACACCAATAGTGATAGCAATGCTTGAAACATATCTTATTTACAACCCCTTTGTGATAGTCATAACAAGCTACCCATTAAGTCTTATAGGAAGACTAGGAGATGTCACTGTAAAATTAAAAGGTAGAACGAAAAAAGATATTGAGAGAAGAGAGAGGGGTTTAGATAGCACTTTAGCACCAGAAGGGACAGCTTTTGAGCAAGCAGCTTTAGCTTTTCTAGATGGAATAGTAGCAGAACTAGCGGTAACTCTACACAGAGACGAAAAAAGCCTGCTGAGAGAACATAATCAAGGAATATAAATGATAAACTAAGAAAGATAAGAAAAAAGAGGAGTTACACCATCGATATATTTAATAGGCTTTTTTTTCATAAAAGACTTATACTTAACTTATGAAAATGTTTTAAAAAAGATGAATAGAAACATATATACACATAAGAATTGTTGGCGGTAAAGATGAGTGCAGCAACAAAAATGAAAATAAGAGACATTTTTAAGACCGATGGAAGCGGTGTACCTTACCTAAAACTTGTAATATATGGGCCATCGCTATCTGGCAAAACTAGTATGCTGACCGTTTATAATGTCCTAAGGAAAGTTGAGGACCCAGAAACAATTTATTCATCATTGAAAAAGATAGATGACCCCTCAGGCAGAACAATTTTTTACGATCAGAGCACTTTTGAACTTCCTAAGGGCCAAGGTGTTAGCGTTCCTAAGCTTCGTTATCAAGTCTGGACTGTAGCAGGCCAAAAACGCCATTATATTCAGCGCAAGGTTGTTTTGGAGGGTGCTGATGGACTTATTTTCATGTTTGACCCTCATACAACTATGTGGAACGATAATGTTGAAAGTCTTGAGGAGCTCATCGCTCTTAAAGGAGATTTATTAGGTAAATCTTTACCATTTTTGATTGTTCTCAACAAAATTGATCTCCCTAAAGAGGAAAGGATTCCCACTGACAAGTTTTTAAATCTCCTAGTCGATAAAAATCTTTCAATTAACAAAGGTGATGCTTATATGCGCGTTATTGAAACTTCTTGTCTGCAAGCGCGCAATGCATTGATGAAACTTCTTCGCAGTCCTGATATTAAGAGTCATCTTGATGAATATGGTCGGTTAAAAAGAAGTTCTCGTCCTAATAGTGTAGCTAAGGTTTCTCAACCTATTGAGCAACTTACTCGCGAAATCATTATCCATCGAATTAAAGCTGCCAAAAAAGAATAAAAACAACCTTCAATTGAGGGAGACTTTTGCGAATAGATAATATTACCAATTCTATTCTTAATCATCTAATCCAAAAGGAAAAAATAGATTTTTCACATTTTTCTGCGTTTGAGAAAAAAAAATGTTTTCAGATTATTGAGCCTTTAGGTTATTCTCTTGAAGAATTTCAATCCATAACTCATTTTGACATAAAAGAAATTAGTCTTGTAATCTATCATTTAGTTAAACTTGGGAATAATATCCATCATCTTTTTGCTTATCTTAATTGGAAAAATTTTGAAGATTTAATCACACTAATTTTTGATAAAACTGGTTATACTGTTATAGAGAATTTCCGTTTTAAAGATGAATATACACGCTTTGAAATCGATGTTTTATCATTTAGATACCCATATCTTTTTGCCATTGATTGCAAATATCATAAGAACAGAGCTAGTTCACCTATGAAAAACGCTGCAATAGCACAAAAGAACCGTGTCGAATCTTTGATTGAATCTTTTCCAGTAATATCCGAAAGCTTGATTAAACAACTTCATCTTCCTGTTAAAAGGCTCATTTTTATTGTTCCATTAGTTATTTCTTGGGGAAATCATAATGTCCATCTTTTTGAAAGAATCCCCATTGTCTCTTTTAATCGACTTTCTGGTTTCCTTCAGGATTTAGATGAGTTTAGGGATGATATTCTTAGTTTTGAACTCTCCCTAAGCTAAAATTAATGAGTTAAAATGATTTACCGAAATCAATTTATAACTTTATTATCTAATATCATATATAATAATTAAGAAAAAGTTTGGGCTGAATTATATGGCCGTTGAAGTTGATAGTCCTTTTAAAATAGTTAGAACACTTATCAAAAAGTTTCTAGGTGAAATGAGGGTTGTTCGTGGTACTTCAGAAGAACAGGCAAAAGCTCGTGCTGAAGAAATAAAGAGTAACTCTTTATCTCCCGGTAAGTCGCAATATTCTGTTTCTGAAGTTGATGCAATAATCCGAAATTTCAAAGGAAGCTACGTAGATCTTCTTCGTGATATCCACTTGGTAGTAGTCACTGAAAGTACAACTAAAATCCGTCTAGGAATTGAGCAAGGTTTCGTTCAAGGTAAGCTAATTACTCAAGAAATGATGGATAATCTGAATAAACACAAACTAGAAGCTGAAAAAGTTCCTGTTCTCACTGGTAAACTCAAAGAATCTGACCTCAAGATCGATGAACTGCAAAATCAAGTTGGTGATTTTAAAGCAGAAACGATAGTCCTGCAAAACGAAGTTACAAATCTCCAAAACACAATAAATGCGAGAGAAGATGCAATCGAAGAACTAGCAAGATTACCTAGTGGTGTAGGGCTTGATGAGACGTTAATCCATGAACGAGATCAAGTAATAGTCGACAGAGATAAAATTATTCATCAGATTACTCTCGAAAAAACAAATATTCAAGCAGAATACGATCGAATTAAGATTGAAAAAGATTCCCTATCTAAAAGGTTTGAAGATATGGAAGCAAGATTGAAAGCATCTCAATCACAAGCAGTTTCACAAGAAGGAGAGTTGTATGATAATTTGCAAAAACAAATCGACCAATCAAGAGAGACTATTTTTAATCTCAGAAGTCAAATTGCTGAAAAAGAAGACACCATCAGAAATCAAAAAATAGACATTCAACAAAGAGTATCTCAAATCGATTCATTCAAAAGTCAAACTGAAACTCACCAAGAGGAAATGAACGAATTAAGAGAAGAAAATAACATACTTAAGAGTGAATCTAAACTACTGGAAGCTAAAATTGAAGAACAAGAAACAGCAACATCAAAAGTTTCTGAATTATCAGAGGTTGATGCTAAGTTAAGAGAGCAATTATCCGATAAAGAACGACTTATAGTTGATATGAGTGCACTTCTTGAAACATCAAATCAGCAACTAGATGAGTTAAAACAACAAATTCATCAGAAAGATTCTGATGCAGAGAGATTGGCTGAAAACATGATTGAATTTCAACAAGAATTAAGTGGAAAAGAAACAGAGACTCATCAACTCAGAACTCAAACTGATGAAATGGTTCTCCAAATTGCTGAAAAAGAAGCTGAAATTAAAGAAGTTGAAGAGCTGAGAAAGAAAGAAAAAGAAGAAATAGAAAAGTTAGAAGAAAAAATCCTTGAACATCAGGACAAAGTTGAAGATCTCAAAGCAAGATTAAAAGAGACAGTTAAGGAACTGACTGACACCAAGAAAACGATGGCCGTTATGGAAAAGGAGGGTACAATGTCTTCTGATGAGAAATATCAATATGAATTATCTGTTCAAAAACACAGTAAGCGAATTGATCTGTTAAAATCAACTCTCAAATCACTAGAATCTTTCCTAAATACTGATCCAAAATATAGAATTCTCTACTTGTTAAATGACTTCCAACGACCTTTAGCCAAGAAAGAGTTGGCCAAAATGCTTAAAATTCCAGAGGAAGTTGCCACTAAATACATTTTCGAACTTGATTATTTTGGTTATATTAAACAAAATGTCATTTCTGGTGAAACAAATATTGAATCAACTGCTTTGCTGAAACCTCCTTTAGTATATGAAGAAGAAACTGAAAACAAAGAATAATACTGAATAAACCCTTTATCATTCTTTACAATTTGTGATACGAAATGATATCAGAAGAGAATGAAAAAATACCTGATAGCGGAGTCTTAGAAAGAATATCAGAAAGGATAGTAAGCAGTTCATATGTTCAATCACTAAAGAATGTTTTACAGGGAGAAAAAAAGATAGCAATAATTGTTGATGGACCAAACATTCTTAGAAAACAAAAAACTAAACAGATAAAGCTTGATGATATAGATGCGATTGTAAAAGAATTTGGAAAACCATCGATAAAAAAAGTTCTATTAAATGAATTCGCAAGCAAAAATCTGATTCAAGCAATAATCAATAGTGGTTATGAACCAATTGTGACTCCTTATGACATCTACATAACAATGGCAATAGAAGTTATGAAAACCCTTAACCAAAACAAAAAAATTGGACTTTTTGTATTAGGCTCAAGACATGCAAGAATAGCTCCGATATTATTGAAAATAAAAGAGAAAGGAATTGAAACAGTGGTTGTCGGTTTTGAAACAGGGATGAGTGTTGCAGTAAAGAAAATAACAGACAAAATCTGCTTTCTAGATATTGAATAATGGGAAATGATTCATCATTTTGAATCAGATATGGTTTCGAATTTTACATAATGTTCTTTTGCTTCAAATTTAGGTAAAAGCAAAGTATCAGCTGCTGTTTTTAAAACATCAATAATTCTATAGTATGCTTTTCGATTTATTGTTTGTTTATTGATCATACCAATTTTTGATAGATAGGATAGATGGTATGAAATAGTAGTTTTCTTTAAACCCACATTATTTGCAATCTCATCGTAAGTTATTCCCAAATCATTTGCAATTGATTTCATGGCTATTAAAGACATGATAAAAATACGACTATTGTCATCTAACGTTAACTTTTCCTTAAATTCTTTGTATAAATTAATGCCCAGAAACGATGAGATATCAATTACTATTTCTTGATTAGCAAAATCTAGCCCATTGTAGAAACAATCCTCACAGACACGAACACAGATTTTTATCGCATTTATTATGCTCCCTCTAGATTCTGTAGCTATTAGGGTAATAATTTCTTTCGTAAACGGTTGTTGTATTTGCCCATTTACCCCAAGTTTCATATTTAGAATCTGTTCAATTTCATTTTTTGTTAATGGATCTATGTATAGACTTGGAAGTGTATGATTGTAAATGTCGTACTGCTTAGTTATGCAATAACTTTTCAATCTTGCCCACGCTGCTGAAGTCAAGACAAAAATAAAGGGTGTTTCAGGGAAATTAAATTCCATATTTTCTCTGAAATCAATATAAAAATCCACTAAGAAATCAGCATGGTCAATAATTACTAACGATATAGGTTCGCCTGTGTCTGTAGCAGCAAGATGATTTCTAAAATTCTGAATAGATTTAGCAATCAAATATCGATTATTCTCTGATTCGACTATATTTTTAGCATCCAAATAAATTGCGTTCTTAAGCTCTTTTGCATTCTCTTTCAACAGTTGAAGTGTTAAGTCAACTAAAGTAGATATACCATTCTGACTTATACCAATGATTATACCATCTAATACTTTGTCCTCAGACTGGCTAGAGATTACCTTACCAACAGAAAAAGCTACTTTTCTTATTCTCGATTGAATGAAAGTTTCTTGTTTCAGATCATCAATAGAAGTATCACTAAATGGATTTTTCTCAAATCCAAAGGAAATGAAAGGATCTTGAGGTATGAAAGTGTCCTTTTTACCCTTTTCGTACGCATCACGCGCATTCTTAGTGAGCTCATTCATAGGTATCGGCATATTGTCTAGATAATATCTAACCTTTAAAGTTTTTCAAATCTTTCAAATCTTTCGAATTTAGGCTGGTATTCAACAAAATTCCCGACAAAAAAATTTCTGGTTTTAAAAGTACTTAATTAAAAAAAATTTATGTGGTTTTTCCTATTCAAGAATTAAAAAAACTTATGCTTTTTATATAAGTTAAATTCCCTTCATAATACTCTATCACTGCGCTTTGCTGTAATTCCATAATCCTTATAGGTGTCTCAATTATTGGTCGATTAATGAGTATTAAGCAGAATGATTCCATTGGAATGAAGCATTTACTTCTTAAGAATTTCTTTCTATTAACCAAAACAACGTGGTCATATGTTGTTAGACCCTTCACTTCCGAAAAGACACCAGAAGTATTAGTTGTTTCCTTCGTTCTGCTCTTTATAAGTCCTATTCTTCTAGTTCTAAGTGTTATCTCAGACATAGTTCTGCTTCCTTTCCTTCCCGGTCTTCATCTTTTTAAACCGTTATTTAAAGCAGGATGGAAATATGGTTTAATTTCTGCAATAGGTGTAACATTAGCTGTCATTGTATTAACGCAATACACTTTCTTCATGTATTCTTACCAATATCGTGCGTTTGAATTGTTTTTAGAAAGTGAATCTAGGCAGTATCTTCAAGTGGAAGTAGAATACCAACTAATCGAGACCATTGCAGGTCAGTACGATCAGATATTGGAAACTGCAACAAATGCAATGGATTTTATGAATGTTACGGAGTATATTCTTCAAAAAGACCTTTATTTTAAACGAGGAACGTTTACACAGGATATTGATTCTATCACAAATCTGACAACGTATCCAAATATGAATTTGTTTGGAACTGATGGAAAACTACGATCACATTTTTGGAATCATGTTTCCATCGGTAGAGCACCGAGAAACAGCGGAGAAGTTCTTCTTCTTACAACTCAGAGTTATTATAATCACTCTTCTATTAAAGTAAATACAACTGCCCCTCTATTAGTCCCAGTTTCTTTCTATAAGGAACAATCTCTTCTCTATCCGGATGCATATACAGAAGTTAACATTTCTGGTGTAGTCTTCTTAGATAAGCTTCCCAAATATGATATTGTAAATACAACAGTAAGCATGTCAACTGAAAATATGCTCGAATTAGAAGATCAACTTGCGGTTTTATCTACTTGGGAAATATCTGCAAACATTCTCCATTCAATTGGTTTAACTGAAGGAAAAGCTAATATC
>BPTO01000157.1 GCA_023705985.1 Candidatus Heimdallarchaeota archaeon
TCCTTAAATCTTGTTTAAAAGAAATAGAAAAAGAATTTTCTTTTTATTTTGTCTTTTTCCCAGATGAAAACGATTAACAATTTTTTTCTGTAATACGCAAATCTTTTTGTCATATACAGACTTGGAGAAAACCATATATTCAAAGTTAATTGTTAAACAAAAGCAAGTTTCAGCGCTTTAGAGAACAAATACAAATTTGTTTACTAAAGGATAAATCTATATTTCACTAAGATAAAAAAGTTAATTCTAGCTAGTTTTGTGTTCTACAAAAAAATAAATGACTTTGCTGCAGTAACTTATATACTGCTTAAAAAGTTGCAGATTCTGAATAAATCCTTTAGTTACTAGTGGAATATGGTTTATCTAAATTCATGCATGTTCAAAATTCAATTCTTAAGGAAATTCTTTTTCTATTTCTTTTAAACAAGATTTAAGGACTTTGTATCCTAATATCAATAATTCACGTAGAGTATTAGATACTTTAAAACCTTCAAAAAAGGCTTTCCAACCTGTTTCGTAGTATGAAGTGTAAAGGTTATAGATAGTGCTAAAATCTCTTTTTTCCAGTTCTTTACATATTTCTGTTCTATTAAATGTCCAAACGTCTAATGGAGAATCATGGAATTGTGTTAATAATCTTACAGGAGTCGGAGAAATTCTCCAGCTCATTCTTCGAACAAGCGTCCAAAGATCTAATCCACTTCTGTCTATTGCACTCATTGGAAGTGTAAGTAGATGAGTCTTAAGTTCTAAAATATTATTCTTATCTATTGTTCGTATTTCTGAATCAGATTGGATAGGATTCTGTTTAGGTTTACCAATTAATATTTCAACATCCTTTATACGTGGGTAAACGAAGAATTCTTCATTTTCTAGTTGGTTTAAATTTACAATCTGAGTTCGAGGAACATGCAAATAATCTTTGTTTTGTAAGCAAAACTGCTCTTCATACTTTCTTGAGATTTCTATTGATTCAAAGAAGGCATCTTCTTGATCAGTAAAAAACGATTCACCGTCATGTAATTTTATGTGAATATCTAAATCCCCAAGTATTGGAACATAATCAATAATACTATCCCATTCTTTTACTGCTGAACCTTTACAATAAATATAATCCACTTTTTCCTTATAACAATCATTAAAAATCCCAGTCCAGATATCTAGACTTGATTTCACATCTTGCTTCGCTTGGGAAAGATAATCTAAATAATCATCCATTATTTGTTTCAACGTAAATTACTTTAAAACATATTTTATTACCGATAATATTCGAAGAAGTAGAAGAAGCGTAAAAGATTAAAAAGAAGTTGATTTTATAAATATTGTAGATGAAGAGAAAACTTATTTTTATCGGGTTTAAAATTGCTAATAAGTGGAATTGAAAATAATTTATATCAAAACAATAAAAAAATAAAATGTCTAAGTGAAAAAATTGAAAACAGCATTAATTGGTCTGGGTAATCCTATTGTTGGTGATGATGGTATAGGCATTAAAGTAGTTGAATACATTAAGGATACTTTTTCACTCCCAGAAAATATTGAAATAATTGCGGATGTTTCTTTAGCTGGAATTGGGTTAGTTGAACTTTTCAGAGGATTTGATGAAATAATTTTAGTTGATTCAATTCAAACAAACAGATATCCAAAAGGAACTGTGGTGTATCTTCAACCAAAAAATTTTGTTAATGCAATACATATTTCTGATTATCACAGCATGGATTTTTACACAGCTTTAGAATATTGTAATCAAATGTATGATGATATTCCAAAGGATATCAAAATTCTTGGAATTGAAATATTCAATGCAATGGAGTTTAGTGATCATCTTTCATTAGAAATTCAAAATAAGTTTGAAGAAATTGTTAATAAAGTTTACAAGTTTATTTTACAAGAAAATAACGAAAGGATGAAACTAAATATCTTGTAGCTGATTGAATCAAAACATGAAGAGAAAGATTTCGTAGATAACCAGAGTAAATCTCTGGACATTTTTTTCAAAGTAAATAGAACAAAGTTGATATTTAAGTTAGAGATTTATTATTTAGAAATGAAATATATTTTTGGACCTGTTCCTTCAAGAAGATTGGGAAGATCATTGGGAATTAGTCCAATCCCTCCAAAAACGTGCAATTTTTCTTGTGTCTATTGTCAACTAGGACGAACAACAAATTTTACAAATACTAGAGAGATGTTTTACCCCCCTGAAGAAATAGTACAAGAAGTAAAAGAAGCGTTTAAACAGAATAAAGAAATTGATTTTATAACTATTGTAGGTGATGGAGAACCCACGCTTTATGCAGGTTTAGGAGAGCTGATAAGAGGAATTAAACAAATAACTGATATCAAAGTAGCTGTTATCACAAATGGTGCTCTTCTATGCAGAAATGATGTTAGAAATGATCTACTTAAAGCTGATGTAATCTTACCTACATTAGACGCTCCAAATTCACAGTTATTTAAGATTATTAACAGACCTAGGAATGAAGTGGTTTTTAACCAAATCATCGAAGGTATGAGGATGTTCAGGGAAGAATATACCAATCAACTTTGGTTAGAAGTAATGATTGTAAAAGATAAAAATGATTCTCCTGAAATTCTTAAGCAAATAAAAGAGATAATAGATTATATTGGTTTTAACAAAGTATTCATCAATGTTCCTATCCGTCCTCCAGCTGAAGATTGGGTAGAGATTCCTTCCTTGGAAAGACTTCAAATAGCGAAGAAAATTTTGGAAGCAGAAGATATTTCTTATTATGAAGAAGTATTAATCGAGAATTTAGATGAAAAATTAGATCCTGAACAAAGGATAATAGAAATCACACAAAGGCATCCTTTGCGTGATGATCAAGTTTATTCATTATTTCCGGAATTAGAAAAAAAAGAAACAAGAAAAATTCTTAAAAAAATGGAAAAGAAAGGAATACTTAAACCTGTAATTTATAACAAAATAAAATTCTGGCAAATTTCTAAGAAGTAAGGTTTTTTTAATAAATCAAAAAGCAATTAAAATTGATTGAATGTTGAGAATCTTAAATATATTGTAAAAAAACGCATCTTTTTAAATGTTTAAGGAAATAGAAGTATAGAAGATTTTGGAATGAGATGGTCATGAGTTTCGAACGTGATAAAGGTGATGACTTTTTTACGAAATTCGATTTTAAAAGAGCTTTTCATTCCTACCTGAAGTCCAGAGAAAAATTTTACTCTCTTGGTAAAGATGACGAATTAAGAGCAATTAATCTCAAAATAGCTAGATGCTTAGCTCTACTTGGAAGAAAAGATGAAGCACTAGACATACTTGAAGAGATTATTGAGCAAACTAAGGAAAGAGCATTAGTTGAAGAGCATTTTGAAACTCTTCTCGAACTAGCAGCAATAAACTTCTCTTACGGTTGTTATGTGGAAGGTTCAAAACATCTAAATCAAGTTGAGGAGGAAGAAATTGTATCAGAATCTAATCCCAAAATATTCTTCCGCTATTGGCAATCTAAAGCTCAATTAATGATTGTTTATCGTAATCTTCCAGAAGCTAGAAAGCTCGTTGACTTTTTAATGGAAAAGGCAAAAAAAATGGGTAATGATCCCTATTTTTATGAACTTCAAGTTCTTCAAGCTCAAATTGATGCTGAAGAAGGTGATGTACTAACAGCTTATACAAATATTGAGGAGGCTTACAAGTTCTTCCTATCCACACCTTTTGAAAGAGCAGCATTTGAAAAAAAGATTATGCTCTCTCAATTTGTAGAAGAACCAGAAGAGACCATAAGATTAATCGATGAGTATCTTGAAAGATATTCACCCGATGATATCAATCCTATACTCTTTTCAGCTCAAAGGATTGAATTAGAATTACGTTCAGATAAGATTACACCAAAGATAGCTACTGAAAAAGCTGAAAGAGCTCTATACTCTTCACTTAGTATTGAACATCTAGATCTTTCTGCTAAAATCCAGAGATTACTAGCAGGATTATATCAAACAATCGGAAAAAACAAAGAAGCTTTCATTTCATTTGAGAAAGCCCAAAATTACTTCATTTCTCAGAATATGGAGTATGAAGAAGCAGTAACGTTTTTTGTTTTTCTACCAGCTTTTCTCCATTATTTCTCTACAAGAGCCTTTGGTGGAAGTTTTCATTTTTATGGTGCAGTCAAATTACCTGATACTATAGAAGGTCTAGATATATTCAAAGAAATGCTGAGGATAGAAAACTTGTTTGAGAAATACAACGATCCAGTTAGAGCAAAAATGACTAAATTCTTTTCGATTTCTCACAAAATATCTCAACAAATAGTAGAAAAAGATATAAACAAATCAATCAGTGAAATGGAAGAGCTTTACCAATGGATGCTAGACAGGGGAGAGTTACACTATTCTGAAATGATAGGAAAATACCTAGAGCTAATCAGTCTACATAAATAGGTCTTGCTATGAAATATCACAACCCTAATGATAGAATCCGAATTTACAAGCCTCTATACAAATTTCTCAGTGTTTTAAAAGATGACGTGGAGTATGAAATCGAGGAAGGCAAGTACGATTTCATCATCTTAGATTCTCCATCTAATCAAACAAAAAAATCCATCTTAGAAGCTATTACGTGTCCTATTGAGAGATTTATAATTATAGCACTGACAGCTAAGAAGATGATAGAAGAAAATGAGGTTGACGTGAGAAACATTTTATTTTCACTGTCAAAAGTCCCATACTATCTCTTTCCTGAGTTTAATGAAGAAAATGTAGAACTTTATTCTCAAGCAGAAGCAGAGGAAGCAACAGAGTTTCTTAATAATTTTTTGAAAATTCTTCCTCAATATACGCCAAGGTTTGATAATAACATTTCAATTATATTGAAACTAGAATATTATATCAACTCTTATCTATATTTTGCATATTCAATGAATGAGAGCAGATTTCCGTACGGGAGTGATTTTTATGATTTTCTGAGTTTTACAATCCATGAATTTTATACTATAGTAAAGCCACAAGAAGATTTCCCTGAGAAGGAACTTCATTTGCTATGTTCAACTCTGAAAACGTATATAGATTATAGAGTTATTCTTTACATATTCGATCATTATCCTGAGCAAGCCTCAGAGTTAACCTTCATTTTGAACAACATCAAAAATTTGCAGCTAAGTAAATCTGAAAAAGAGTTACTACATGAGTATCTCAGCGATACAATTTTAATAAACAAAAAAGATAAGCAAAAACTGTTATTTTCTCTTTCTTAATTTCTATGATGAACCACTCTACCTTAGGAGAGTGAACTTTTGCTATGTTAAGTTAAATAATCAATAGAAATATCAAAACCAAAGATGTTGTTGTTATTAAATCAGCTGTTGAACTTAAGATTGGAATTACATGGTTATCAGGATCTAATCTAAAGCGATAAGTTAGAAATGCAGAAGTCATCGCTAGAATTCCTACAAGAGAGAAAGCAATAATATTTGTAATTATTAAGACTAATAGAAATTTAAAAAAGAAATCAGCTTGAACATCTGAAGTTATCATTAAAAACCCTAAAATACTGACTATAGCACTAATAATTACCCCTGATGACATGATTCCTGCAAAGGGTATATAGAATTCATCTGTTTTAAGGTATTTAACATTAGGTTTAATATTTCCAAGATGTAATTTAGTGGTAGTTGTATTTGCTAAAACTGAACCTTGTCCTCCCACTGTACTAAGTACAGCAGGATAAACAACCAATAAGATAGGAGAAGCCTGAATAATTCCTCTAAATAAGGTTAACACACTTCCTGTTCCAGCTGCAATTATATTCGTAAAGGTCAATGTTGGTAAAGCTTGCTTTACGCTTTCCCTGATGAAATTACTCTTTCTATGTTTGATTATCAGGAAAGTTGTTACACCTAATATCAAACCAATTAATGGAAGCCCAAGATAATAATGTAAATTCGTTTTCCAAGGTCGATATAGAAAGCAGATTGAAAAGAAAGCTAGTGTTACTATAATATCATTAACAGAAGACATTATTGGATAAACATACACGTCTGGATCCCCATTTTTTCTGAATATCCAGAAAGTGATTGTAAAAGTAATTGTTAATGAAATCATAGCCCCTATAATGAACGTTGTCATTGATATTGCTAAAATAGCAAAGAAATTGCATTGTATTCCCATGAAAGTCGATACGAGTGTAGCAACAATTCCTACAAGGATAGAATCATAAACGGAAATGATAACTATCAAAATGATAAGATGTTGAAACCTATCTGTATTTTTCCTAAAAGAAGGTTTTAAACTTCCTAGATGTAGCTCAGAACCTAGTTTCCCGGTTAATATACCATTTATATCTCCTCTAACTGTAAGCATAAGTGGATATATGATGAAAACCCAGCCTATATATTCATAGAGATCATTTAATAAAACAGCGGCTCTGCCAGCAAACAATCCTCCAACATTAAAAATCATTCCCATTAGTACAGATAATGTGAATGTACTATAGCGAGAAAATTGGGATCTGTTGGAAGTCATATAAACAAAGAGAAAAATATTTCTTAATAAATATAATCGTCACAAATAAAGTAAGAAAAGAAAGATTGGGAGATTAATCTTGATGTATACCCAGTTTTTCAGCGATTTCAATTCGCCTCTTAGACAAATGGAAAAACATTTCAGATATTTCTTTAGTTTTACTTAAATCAGGATCATGAACTAACAAATCTTTATAATATTTAGAAATGTGAAGACTAGTTGATGCAAGTTCTTCTGCTAGATATTTTGCTTCCTTATAATCTTGATTCATAAGATGATAAGAGAATAGTAGATTTTTATGCTCTTTAAGATCTTCAATAGGTATCAAGTCCAAATTTATCAATAGAATCCAAGAGAGTGTATCAAATAATTTAGGTTCACATTTTTCGCAAATCTTCTTCAAATCGACATATCTCTCTTCAGTTTCAGTACTCATAGTTTCACAACCAAATACAAATTACTGAAAATTTACCTACTTAAATATTTTCGCCTTTATGAATGACTTTTTCTCCCTTCTCTTCTTTTTCATCATAATCTTTCTTATCCTTTTTTGTTTTGAATATTCGTAAACTTACAAAATATATCGGTAATACATATGCTATTGCCCAAACTATGTCTATAAGGTAATGATGATTCAACCATAATGCTGAAAACCACATTCCTATAGGCCATAAGAGTGCAATGTAACCTACTCTTCTCCATTTCCTTATTGCAAAAATAGCTACAATCAATGCATAAGCGCTATGGACACTTGGAACAGCAGCATATTGATTTGAGCTAAGAGCTCCATAAAGATTCTGAAAGATATTCTTTCCAAATAATTCATCTAAATCCAGTAATCCAGCAGCACTACCTTCTTCTCCTGGTAAAGGTGCTACGAAATAAAAACCGTTTCCTTCATTCCAAACATACCAAGGTGCAGCAGTTGGAAAAAGTATGAAGGTTATAAAAGCGGTATAAGATGTAATAAACATAGTGTAGACAAACCGCTTGAATTCAGTTTTATCTTCTACTTTCCTATACAAGAACACACCAATAACTAGTGGTCCAGTGAAATGATTAGCATAAAATATCCCTCCAAGTATATTCAAGAATTTAACTAAATTTGTTTGTGTATCTACAAAAACTATAAGTCCATCTCGATTGATTAAATTAAGGATACTAGCATATTCCAAATTACCTTCTTCTAAACCTATAAGCTTGAATTTCTGGAAAGCGAAAGGAATTATATCATCACCCATAAACCATCCAGTTAACCATACTTCCATATCAAATACTTCTTTAACATATACTCGATGAGCTACAGAGTCAGTTATTACTCTTAACATATCGTAACTTATCCAAATTAAGATAAAAGGTCCCCAGTAAAGGATGAATTTTCTAGCATCTCCAAAAAACACTGCAAGAATTAAGCAAGAAACAAGAGCATGATCAAGACGAAAACCCATAAGGAAAACAGCTAATGATAGATAAATAATGACAATAATAATACCAAAAAAACGCATGAACATCTTTTGTTTCTTTATACCTAGGTTACTCCACCACAGTTTAGTTCTTTTGTAAGGATTTTTGATTTTTTGAAAGAAAGTTAGGGAACCATCATCTCGGTTTATTTCAGTGTCTAGACCATTAGAATTTGAATCTTCACGAAATTGAGTAGATGGTTCTTCTATGAGAGTGTCTTCCATGAGTTATTTTTTCCCACTTTCCCCACTTAAGGTTAGTGGTAATTAATTTTGAGGACTCTTCCCAACCCAAGAACGTTTAAGGTCGCATCGCATCAAGCAGTAGCTTAGGGAGTTTCAAGCTCTGGGATTACACCTCCAACACACAGTGTTAGCGGAGGTGAGCGGGTTCATCTCCTCCCCAGGACTCATTACTGGAGACAGTGTTATTGAGAACCTTAGGTTCTCACTCCAGCTCC
>BPTO01000158.1 GCA_023705985.1 Candidatus Heimdallarchaeota archaeon
CATGGCAAGGAGGTCTGTTTAAAACTGAAAGAATTGAAACAGTTTCAATGTATTACGTTGATATTCGCGCGTTTTCAGATGAAGAAGCGATTCATATCTTACACTCAAATAGAGCAAGATACGAAGAAGACCTCTACATAAAACATTTTCAATATTTTTATGCAAATGGTTCCTCAAGTTCAGAGATTTATGAAACTTCTTTCCAAACGTCTTATCTACGAGATTTCTATTGGAACAATGGAAGCTTATATCTCAGTTTTCAATATTGGGCGTTTTTTGCTAATGGGACAGATAAAAATTACTTTGTTTTAAACAGAGTAAGTAAAAATAGTTATGAAAATATCACGAATATAGATTATAGCTCTTCTTGGTATCAAGATTGGTTAAAATTTTCTGGGGATGGAATATTTGAACTTATCATATTCTATGATGGAGATCTCTATAGCAAGAGATATACTACAGATGGAGAAATTACTGAAACACTTGATTTAGCAACTTTCGAACTTATACCTCTTGACATATATTATTTAGATTATCTTCATGTTATTAGTTATGAAAGTGTTTCATATTATGTTTACAAACAAAGTTATTATTATTTTGAAGAAGTGACATATATTGATTCAGATTATAGTCAAACAGCTGTTGTAACAGCTATAACACTGGAAAATGGTATAGTCATAAAAGAATCAATTGAATTGGGTAATGCAAAGGATGATTATAATATCTTTTCTTATTATCCTTATTATTTTGAAAATGGTTCGTATATATTTTCTTATACTACAAGAGCTGATTCTAATGATTTTAAGAACTTGATATTAAACGAAGATGAGATTATCTCATTTAATCTCTATTCTAGTTATAGTCTTAATGTGTTAGAATCACCTATTCTCTACGATCTAAAAAGCTTAACACCTTTCCAATATTTCATTAAAAAATATTGGGCTGCAATAGTAGTCCCTGTAGCTGTTTTAGCTATATTATATGGAATATTCAGAAAGAAGGTTAACAAATCATTAAGAAAATTAAAGAATTTTCTGATTCGCCCTATTATACCTGATAAAAGTAAAATTCAACTGATTATTATAAACCTAGGATTGTTCATAGTAAACTCATCTAAAATTATTTTTGTTTTGTGGAAAGCAAATAAAAAGAGATTAGTAATTAGTATTTTAGGATTAACAATTTTAGCAACAATAATCATTTCGAGTACAACACTTTACGATTCTAAACGTTCTGGTATGATTCTACAATTCACCGACAGTCTGGATTTACAAAACAGTGGTGCCCCATCTTTAGATTATAACATCTTCTTTGATTCATCAGAGGTTGGAGGTTCATTATTAAACGAAAACTTGAGTAAATATGCAATTAACGAAATCATGTATAGAATTAACTCTAACACAACATACTTATCAAAAATAATCTCCAGCTATTTTCATTCACTATCAACAAATGTTGTACTCTCAAACATTACAGAAGATGGTATTGCTTACTCTAGCACATACATGGGTTTACAATCAAATTATAGTTACTTAATGTCTTCTCTGCTTGATGAAGGTAGGGTTCCAAACAAAAAGAATGAAATTATTGCAACTCAATACACTCTAGATAATTTCAACATTGGAATTGATGATTATGTGAAAATCAATGGTTCAATAGATTTATCTCTCAATACATCTGAGCACACTGTACTCAAAGTAGTAGGCGTTTATACGACTCCTAGCTATACAAAATTAATGACTTTGTGTCAAGAATTAAATGTTTCATATGATGTTATAAACAATCTTGTCTGGAAATTGAGTTCACCAATTATCACATTCGATGATTATTATTTTGATAACTTAGAAAATTTAACCGTTTATAATTTGTCTCTCCATGGTTTTATACAGTTTGTTTATGATTTTTCTGGTCAAACAGGCGATTTTATAGAAAATGTAGTTGACGATTGTAAGCAGCTTTCAAAGAGTAGTCCATACTTATTTACGTTTACTTCTAATGCAATGTGGTATTTTGGTACAGAGTTGAATTATGTGTTTAACTATCTTGATATTATTATGCAAATGACGCAGCTTATGATGGTACTTCTAGCTATCCCTATTATCTATCTTGCTTGGTTCTTGCTTTTTGAAGTAAATGAGCTTTTTGGATCTAGTTTTAAGCAAGAAATACGAATTCTTCGTTCAAAAGGATCTTCGACAGGTAATATAACTTTTATTTATACTACTATGAAAATTATCGAATCCATCATAGCCATCTTTGCAAGCTTTGGAATTATGGTTTTGATACTACCAGTAATTCTCAAAGTAGACAAGTTTCTAAGTTTTAATGCTCAATTTTCTAGCATGAATTTTCAAACATTACCAGCTTCTATGGGAATTTCTTTCTCATTCTTAATTTTATTATCAATACCAAAAGTAATACAACTATCAAAACAGAAGAAAACAATAGTCAAACCACCTAGAAAGTTTATACAAGTTATTAAAAACTTCAGATTACACTATTTATTCTTAATTGTAATTGGAGCAGTATTATTCTTTGGATCTTTTTATCTAGTCACATATTTTGTCTTCATGATATCTGATCCAGAACAAGCTATGAGACTGATTATGATTTTTACCTACTTGATGGGAATAGGTGTGATGATAGCTTTACTTGGTTTCGGTCTAATACTAAAGGAGATTCATAAAGTTATCATGTTATATTCAAGCAAGATAGCTTGGAAAACCAAAAAATCAATCTTCTCTTTCTCATTAGTTGATGTAAGATCTGATATTAATCTCTTCAATAATACCTTCTTAACTTATATAATACTAATTTGGATTTTGATTCCTTCAATCGTTATACCTCTCACGATTCAGAACAGAGTCTTAACTGATGCCCGTTTTTACAGCGGGAGTGACATTCATATTAGAGGTTGGGGAAACCTTAATTCATCAATCATTAACAATATTACGTCATATTCTGAGGTAGAGAGTGTAACAAATATATCTGTTTACAACTGTTATTATGGTACTCGAGAACTAAATATTTTAGTGATTAATGACACTAGTGATTATCTTGATACTGTGTTTAAACCGACAAAAGAACATTTCACGGAGTGGGAAGAAAGTGTACAACAAATAGAACAAAATAAAACAATGATGGTCTCTGATGCATTCAGCGAGGTTATAGCTCGTGGAAGACAAGAATACACTTTTAGTTATAATGTAAATAATACACTCATCAGTTTAAAATACAATATATCAAAAATCTTTGATTATTTCCCTATCTTCTACGATTTAGGTGAATATAGCAGAGAAATGAGTTATAGGGATGGAATATACGCTCTTGTTATGACACAAGATAACTTTATTCAAATATATGATTCGCTTACTTCACCATCTAAATATATTGATAGATTACTAATAAATATTGGAAAAAATGTTGACCAAACAGAATTCGCGAACACAATTCAAAAAGAGTTAGGAATAGATGTTAGAACGGTAGACGAAGAGGAAAAAACGCTACTTGAATATCAGTTCCCATTTTACTCAGTTCTTGTAGCAGAGTTCTTTTTTGCTATTATAATCTGCATTGCAGCAATTGCGTTTACGAGTTTTAGCAACCCCCTAAAAATACTTCAAAATCGAATCACTAAACATGATGTACTAAAAAAGATAGGTGTACCAACGTTATATATTATAGGCGTCGCTGCTTTAGAAATACTCTTAGCTTGTATAATTCCAGGATTGGTTTTGGGAGGAGCTGCAGGCTATGGATTCGTCAAGTTATTAGATTTCTTGCTTATTGGATCATTTGCCCCTCAAGCTGGACTTCCATACATTATGCAATATCCACCTATAGCCATGATTTTGATATTTGTAGGAATACCTGTACTATTCTACATATTGTTTTACATATCAATGAAAGCGAATTTCATCAAGTATAGACCTAGAAATCTGGAGTGATAAAAATGATTACATGTAGAGATATAATAAAAATTTTCCATGATCCTGTTTCTGACTTCAAAATTCCAGCCTTAAGAGGGCTAGATTTACATATAAAAGAAGGAGAATTAGTCTCCATCATTGGTCCTTCAGGCTCTGGAAAAACAACATTAGTCAACATCCTATCTGGGTTAGATTTACCCACAAGTGGGTCTGTTGAAGTAATGGGTAATAGAATAGACAATATAACAGAAGCTGAAAGAAGAGAATTCAGATTAAATAATTTAGGGATGATAAACCAATTCATCAGCGAGAATCTGTTTTCAAATTTAACTGTTAAACAAAATTTAGCAATTCCGAAGAAAATGCAATATCTTCCAACAGAGCATACAAAGAAGGAAGTTAGTGAGCTTTTAGAGATGCTTAATCTTAATCATGTGAAAGATAATATCGTAGCTAAATTGTCAGGTGGTGAAGCAATGAGATTAAGTTTGGGAACAGCTTTAGCAAAAAACCCCAAGATTCTTTTGGCAGATGAACCCACAGGCCAGCTAGATACAAAACACACCCAGGAAATGATTGAAACTATCAAGCAAGTAAATATTGCCATGGGCAAAACTGTTATCGTGGTAACGCATGATATTAGGTTCAGAAATGTCTTCGAGAAAAGTTTCATTATAAGAGATGGTAGATTAGTAGGTATCAGTCGCGATACTGATCGAAGTGAGTTAGATTTTCTTATGCATTCTTCAGCAATAAACAGAGCTTACATTGATTCATCTAATTTTGTCAGGATCCCTGATTCTGTAAAAACTTCTACTGCTTTGAGTGATACCGTAGAATTTGACACTCATCCTAGTAAGAAAATAGGTGTTTTCTGGAATCCCGACATTCTAGCTAGAGACCAAGTTTACGAATTAATAAACAATCCAATAAAAGATGAAGAAGAAGATATTGATGCAATTAGCTATGAAGATGTGGAACCCTTATTGAGTAGATCATTTATTACTCCTGAAAAACAGCATCCAATTGTAGAGATAAGTAATTTGATGAAAGGGTATGATTCTCCATCAGGTTTCAACACGATACTTTCAGATTTCTCTCTCAGTATAAATCAAGGAGATTTCGTCTTTATTTCTGGACCTTCTGGCGTAGGAAAAACAACTCTTCTTAACCTTATTTCTGGTCTAGATAAACCTAATGAAGGTGAAGTTAAAGTAATGGATTTCGATATCATTGCTGAAAAAGAGAGAGATGTTTCCCTCTTTAGATTACAAAACATTGCTTTCATAACTCAACATAACAATCTTTTCGACCCCTTGCAAGTAAAAGATAATTTAGATATCCCCTATTTATTCCATCGAGGAAAGATTGACCAAGAATACTGTAAATCGATACTAAAAGAATGTCATATAGAACATAAATTAGAGTCTTACCCGTTAGAATTGTCAGCAGGAGAAAAACAAAGAGCAGCTTTAGCTACAGCTCTAACTCGCAAAACTAACATAATCCTAGCTGATGAACCCAGTGCAAATTTAGACAGCGAATTAGCAAGAACTATCATGGATTTGTTAATGGACATAGCCAGAATAAATAACGTAACTGTCATAATGTGTTCGCATGATTTGACTCTGCTTCGTCCTGGTTTTCGACACATACAGTTGGATAATAGAGAAATCGCTAGTGATGAGCGAGTAACAAAAGATATGCTAAGAAATATTGTAACTGATTATCTTCAAATTAAGAACAATACTAAGAAAATACAAACTAAAAAGAGAAAATAAAACACTTTTCTATTTATTAAAACCGTCAATATTCTTATATATCTGGCTGAACATCTATAAGATTAGTTGTTATCATAATGAAATTGTGATACAATGAGGAAATTAACATGAAAAAGAAAGCATTAGTAATATTATCTATTTTAGTTCTTTCAATTACTGCTTTTACATTTACCACAGTAAACGCTGTTTTAGCAGATGGTTTTTACTACTCAGGTGAACTAGTAGCTGGAAAGGAATTAGAATGGGAATTGGAAGAACTTATAGCTGAAGGTGCTACTGATCCTGAAATCCATATATTTTATGGACACCCAATGGCTAAAGGAGATATTTTTAAGGTTAAACTACTTGAAGACATTAATAGCTTAACTCTAACTAATTATGGAGCACTATTTACAACAACAACCCCATGGGCAAACTTCTACATAAATGATGTGCTGATAACTAACGATGCTAGTAATATCTCATTCATAGGGGAAGATATGACAGATATTTTGATTTCTCCACTTGCAGCATTAACACTAATTATACCTACTACACTAGTTGTTGGTGGTGAAAATCAAAGCTTCTTTGATGATATACTATCGGATGCTGAATTTACTGAAACTTCTATGGAAGCTGAAGGAATGTCTATAGAATTGTCTATTTATATGAAAGGTTCTCTTTTCATCACAGAGATGTCAATGAAAGGTGATTTAGATCTCTTTGGAGTACAAGTGACGATGGACATGGAATTCGAACTTTCCTTCAACATGGATTTAGGAATTCTCCATAAATTATACGTAGACAGTTATTCTAAGATGGGAGCTGAAGAAGTATCGTCCACAGTGTTATTCCAAAGTACAGAAGATGTTGGTGTAGGAATTCCATTCCACTGGATCTATGGTCTTATGGGTCTTTTCATCTTAGGACTAGCTTATACAATGTTCAGAAGAAAATAAAAACCTATTCTTCTTTTTCTTTTTTCTTTGATTTTTGAAATTTACTATGTTTTTATGGGTAACATTTTTTTGTGAAAACAATATCTTATCTCTATGCAGAAAAAAATAAAGATTATGAGTTTGTTCTTGCTATTGCTATTTGTTAACTTATCTCTGGTTAAATCCGCAACCATACCCAATAGCTATTCGACAATTGAAAAAGATTATCTGAGTATGCAGATAGTGATACAGAATCTCCTGCTACATTACAAGCAACTGGTGATACAGATATAAACAGAATCCTTAGTGATAGTTTAAAGAATGCTATTGCTGTCGATGATTATGCAAGAGATGTTTATTCATTAAATGATAATCCTAACAACAGATCCTTTGATCTTTCCATTGTTCAAATGGTCTTAGCATACATTGATATGTTTTTCACGACTCAAGAAAATATTTTCTTAGAAGAAGCACTTAATGTAGTTCAAGCACTTAAGTTAGATATTAATGAAACTTTCATAATTGGTAAAAAAGAGATTAGTCAAAACCTCAGTTTATGCTTCAGATAATTTTCTCTTAGTTTTGATGTACGAGCGTCTAGCTCTTGCTCTTGATGCTACACTAGATGTTAGAGCTATAACTTCTCAGAACTCTTGAACGTATCTACAATTGGTTTGAAAACCTTCTTCAATCAGACGTAGCAAAAATATTAGGTTCTCTTTGTGTTATATGGGTGATATTGTTTAAACAGTTCAGATTACGTGTATTAAGATCTTTGCAAGATGCCCATACTGTGGAGAGACTAAGAAAAGAAAATACAGTGTATGTAGAAATTGCGGAGAGATACTTCATCACGAAAAATATGATATTGCTAAAGAAAAAACACGTCCAAAACAGATGGAGATGGAGAATTAGTTTTATTTCTTCATCTATTCTTCTATTTTTTTAATAAAAGTTGTAATTTCTTTTCTGCAAGTAGCAGGAAAAATTAGCAAATTATTGTACTTGGGTTTGGAAAGACTTGAAACAACATCTGAAACCTCAGATAACTGCTTTAATTGTCCATCTTTCATTTTAATAGTGATAGCATCTTTATTTGCTTCATCATAAGGCGTATAGTACCTGGAAACAAATCTATCAATATCCCAAAAAGTTTCAGGATAACCATATTTTGTTATAATAGCATTAACTTGAACTCTTTCATTGTCGATTATAGAAGCCATCTTTTCTGTTAGTGGAATACTCTTGAAAAGGGATCTTCGTAGAAAATCTTTTGCTAGATGCTTGATATGATCTCCGTTCGTTTCTTTATTAGCAGAAAGTTGGAGTTGAGTGTAAAAAATATCATCTGTAAGAGGGATAAGAGTCTTCCAACTTGGTTCATCTACAAAATCTTGAATGAAGGGAAGAACAGTAAGATTTTTTCCTAGTTCAATATTTTCCAATAACTGTGAAATGTAAAGCTTAAGCATGAATTCCCAGCATCGAACAGTCTTATGGAAATAAACCCTTGTAAACTGCATATAACGAGCAATAATGACTTGCTCTGTTGACTGAATACCTTTTTCTTTAATGATAATCATACCTTCAGGAGAAATATCCATCATAGCAAAAAGTCTTTCAAGATTGTATAATCCAAAAGATACACCTGTAGCTACAGAATCTCTCAATAAATAATCCAAAGAGTCAGCATCTAACTGTGAAGCGATTATTTGATTTAAGAATGGTTTATCATTCCCACTCCTACCAATAATGAGATCAGCAATTCGTTTTTTATCATATCCCTCATAATCTAA
>BPTO01000159.1 GCA_023705985.1 Candidatus Heimdallarchaeota archaeon
TACGAGTTTCTATGAATTTCCAATGGGGGTTTGGCAATGGAAAGCTGAAGTCCAAACATCAATTGACTATAATTCGGCTGAAAGTGTAAGTGTCCTTCAATTTGGTATAATTAGTCAAATATCAATATTAGGTCTTGAAACTGTTGAATATCTGGAATATATTGAACTAACAGCTTTTACTACAGATGCGTATGGTTCCCCTATTGAGGTAGATGTAGCTTTCTACATAAATGGTTCTTTAATTGGAACTACCTCCTCTGATTCATCAGGAGTAGCAATAATAAACTGGGTTGTAGATATTGTTCCAGGAGTATATGAATTAACAGCAGAAATAGTTCAATCAGGAGACTATATTACAAGCTCGGATTCTGACGTTTTTCAGGTGATAAAAGCAAACAGTTATCTCTCTGCAGACGATTTGATCATTTACTACAATGATACAGCTGTTTTATCTATCAACCTCTATTCGCACGCTGGAGGTATGTCAGGGGAATCGATTAAAATTAACATAACTGGTTATCCTGAAGAATTTGTTTTCACAAACTCTTTTGGATGTGTGGAATGGGATGTACCTTTACTTCCATCAGGACTGTATGAGGTTAAAATAACTTACAGTGGTTCTAATCTGTTCTATGACTGTGAAATTGTTATTTCTTTACAGATAAATAAAATGCCTACAAGTCTTACAAGCAATTTGGAAAACAAAAATTATTCTGAAATCTATTGGATAAGTGGTTATATTCAGAATGCTCACGAACAACCTCTTAGTGACACTGAGATTCAGCTGATAATTAATGGAACAATAGTAGAAACCACTCTGTCTGATTTCCAAGGTCATTACGAGTTCTCTATAAACCTTCTTCCTGGAACATATTTAATCGAGATAGTATATACAGGCAATGTTGACTTTCTTCCTTCATCGATTATTAAAACAGTCCTCATTTGGAAAGTTAATGCTCACATTCAAGGTACAGTCGAAATTACAGAAATGACTCTTCAAATTGAAGCACTTCTAAGAGATAGTATCAACAATCCTTTAGAAGGAATGATTATTGAATTTTATATCAATAACTCTCTCATCGGTCAAAACGTTACAAATGCCGAGGGGAAAGCGTTTTGGAGCATAGAGGAAATAATCCCAGGAGCATATGAAATAGATATCATTTTCAAGGAGACAGCAATTTACAAGGAGAGTTTTCTGAAAATTGTTGCTGAGCAAGAAAAACTTCAAACAGAAATGAGCGTAATTCTTACTCAAGGTATTTATGGGACGATATCAACTTCAATTACAGTTTACTTGGGATCTTCTGGTGAACCTTTACAAAACAAAGAAATCGTTCTGATTATTAACTCTCAAGAATATAGGGGATTAACAAACAGTTCAGGTTATATCCAACTGTTAATTGATAAATTCCTAGAAGCTGGTTATCATGACTTTGAAATTCTATTTGAGGGAGATGTTGTGTACTCCGCTATCACTTACAATTCGTTCATTGAAGTAGTTAAAGCTGAAAGCATTTTAGATTTAGAGATAATTTACTCTAACAATATTCCATGGATTATAGGTTATCTTCAAGGAGTAGATATACTAGAAAATGAAGTTGTTCTTATAGTTGTAAACGGAAGTTTACTTGATGCTTATCTTACTTCTACAGATGGATATTTCGAAATAGAATTATCATTACCTGTTGGAACATATGAAATATCTATCGTATTTCAAGGGAACGCTAATCATCTACCAACAGAAGCACAATTCACTTTAACCATGTACAAAGCTACAACGGAAATAATTTCGACAGATAGTGTGATTCATGAATACGACAATGAGACAGCACTAGGGATTCATTTAAGAGATTCTCAAGATAATCCAATAAGTGGAAATCTTATCATCTCAATTGATGGGAACTATCTAGTTACTTTAACTACAGATTCAGAGGGAAATGCAGTTCTTGTTCTTCCTACAAACATTATACCGGGAGATCATATTGTACTGATTGAATATCAAGGAAATGAAGAGTTCTATCAGTCTTCAAAGACCATTAATGTAGAAGTGAAATGTATAATAATAATTGATTACATAACATCATATGCTGGAACATATGGAGAATATGGATATGTTGAAGGAAAAATCAACACTTATAACGGCATTTTAACAGATGTCCAGATAGTTTTCGAGTTCTTGAATTTTAATTACACAACTTCTATTTCTTCAGGTGGCATTTTCAGATTTGATTTAGACGAATCTTTAGTCGTAGGATCATACACATTGACTATCTTCATAGAGGAAACCTCAACATATTTTGACTTCATACACTATTTCATCTTCGAAAGAACTCAAGCTAATGTCGATATTGAATTAACACAGATAACTAGAATTTTCAACGACAAAGAAGATTGCACAGGACAAGTAACCTTCAAAGGTTTGGGAATCGGTTATGCTAGTATTTCTGTCTTTGTTAATGATCTCCTAGTTGGGAGCTTTACCTCTGATGCTGAAGGCTATTTCGTTATCCCAAACAGTGTGTTTTATTTACTTCCAAACAATTACATTCTTACACTAACTGTAGAAGCAGTTGATTTAAACTTCACATCTACAACTAAGAATTTCGAAATAACGATAATAAAAGACGATCCACAAGTAAAAATAGATTGGATTAACAATGTTGTAGAAAAAGATATAATGATTTTCATAAGCTGGTCTGATTCTTTAAATAATCTTATACCAAATTATAGTTTTACTTTAGCATATTATGATAGCTCTAATCAACTTCTAACGGATGAATATGGTAATGTTAGTTTTTCATTTACAATTACTAGTAGTGATTTGTTAGTGATTACGATATCTGTAGTTGAAAATGATTATTTCAATGCTCTAGAAATTGTTCTTACTATCCCTATTGAGAAAAGTAGAACTACTATAATCTGCAATCCATTGACAATAGAATATAATACATCAGATGAGATAATCTTCACTTTACTTTCAGAAAACGGAGCGTATTTAGCTTTTCAACCTATAGAAATCACATTTAACAACATAAATTACACTCTATTCACAAATGGATTAGGGCGAGTGCTTTTTGACATTCCACCATTACCTATCGGTAACTATACACTACGAGTATACTTTGCAGGAAATCAAGACTATGAATCAGTAATAGAAGAATTCACACTAAAAATAACACTTGTTCAAACGCATTTTATGATCGAAACTACTGATAGCCATATAAAGATAAGTCTGTTAGATAGCGAAGATAGAGCTTTAGGAAACAAAGAAATTACAGTAACTTTCTTGACGGAAAATGGAACAGTTATTAGTATTAAGAAATATACAACTGATGTTTTAGGTTCTTGTTATATCGAAATTCCCAAAGAAACAATACCTGAGAATGCAAAATGGATTCTGGTGTCTTTTGAAGGAGACGAAACTTATATTCAGTGTGAAACAAATAAGGACATTACTGAAGTTACAGAAACAAACAATCCAGACTCACCTAGCTGGAAGGGGCTCCTATGGCAAGTACCTTTAGCACTGTTGGGCGTTGTAGGAGTTGTAAGTCTCAGATATTTCTTACTACGAAAAAAATAGGAAGCTCGAGAAAAATCTAACACAAGACTTTTATTGATAGAGAATAGACTCTAATTAGATAATTCTGGTGAAAACGATGAGTGAAGAAGAGGAGAAGAAAATTCCCGAAGACTTAAAAAAGGAACTTTTAGAAAAAACTGGGGAAACTAGTTCCGATGTTGATGAAGTAGCAGCAAAACTAGAAGGAAAAATTCCAACAAAGCCTAAAGAAGAGTAAAAAGTTAGAGGAAAGAAAGACTAACTTTCCGTTTTTTTACATTTCTTACAACTATCGAAGATATAGAACCTATTTTATCTCATTATCTTATATAGATGTGAGGTCAAAACTTAAAATACCGCACATAATAAGCGTTTGATAACTAGTGCAAATAAACTTGAATGGTGATATTTAAGTAAGCAGGTACTTCGGAGATATATACAAATGCTTCCTAAAGAGTCTTATGATGATCTTATAACAGCAAATCAAGCTGTAGCGATTGCAGTTGTAAGGGCAAAACCTAAAGTAATAGCGGTGTACCCCATCTCACCTCAGACTCCAATAGTCGGATTTTTAGCTCAATATTGTGCTTCAGGAGATTTAGACTCAGAGTACGTTCGAGTGGAAAGTGAACATTCAGCAATGACAGTTGTAGCAGCAGCTGAAGGAACAGGAGTTCGTACTTTCACCTCAACAGCCAGTCAAGGCTTGGCTTATATGCATGAAGTCGTCGCTGCAACTGGCGGTATGAGATTACCTGTCGTGATGTTCGTTGCCAATAGAACACTGATGAGCCCCGGAGGAATTTGGCCTGAATATTCAGATGTAATGCCTGAGAGGGATACTTGTTGGTTACAAGTTTTTGTTGAGGATAATCAAGAAGTCTTTGACATGATAATTCAAGCTTACAAAATTGCAGAGCATCAGAAGGTCTTGCTCCCTATAATGGTCTGTGGAGATGGATTTATTTTAACACATACCGCAGATACAGTAGAGATCTTGAGTCAAAAAGATGTAGACGATTTTCTACCTCCATACGAACCAAAACACGCTTTTCTAGATGTAGACAATCCATTAGCTCAAGGAATAATAGTTCCACCAGAGTATCACATGGAAGCAAAATATCAACTTCATCAAGCTATGAGGAATGCGAAAAAAGTCATTAAAGAAATAAATGATGAGTTTGCAGAGAAATTTAACCGCGATTATGGGGGTTTAATAGACTCATACAGAATTGAAGATGCTGATTATGCATTGGTTGTTGTGGGTTCGACAGTATCAACAACCAGAATTATTGTAGACGCATTAAGAGAGAAGGGAGAAAAAGTAGGATTAGTAAAATTGCGATTCTTTAGACCATTTCCTGTAGAGGAAATTAAAGAATTATTAGCAAATGTTAAAGCAATAGGAGTTTTTGATCGTAGCCTTTCTTATGGCTCAACAGGTCAAATTTTCGGAGAAGTAAGAAACGCTCTCTATGGGGAAACCAAACCTATTCTTAATTTCATAGCAGGGTTGGGGGGAAGAGATATAAGAGAAGAAGACATAATGACGATGTTCAAAAAAATAATAGAGTTGAATAATAAGCAACCCGAAGATCCAATAGTATTCATCAATACAAGAGGAATCCAATAATGAGACTGAAAGATTTGTCAGATAGAGGATTGTATGTAAGCGGAGATTCAGCATGTGCTGGATGTATGGCAGCAAACATAGCGATTAATATCATGCGGATTTTGGGAAAGAACACAATAGGAAGCGTCCCACCTAGTTGCATGAGCGTGTTTGGGAGCATTTTTCCAAAATTGAACTGGGATATTCCTTACTTTCACATGCAGTTCTCGAATACAGCTTCAACTCTAACAGGAATAAGCAGAGCTCTAAAAGTTCAAGGAAAAGATGATGACATAGTGGTTATGGGGCTAGCAGGAGATGGTGGAACAGGGGACATAGGCTTGCAAGATCTATCAGCTGCAGCTCAAAGAGATGAAAATATACTCTATATTTGTTATAACAACCAAGCTTATGAAAACACCGGAATACAAGCTTCTGGGCAAACTCCATACGCTTCATGGTCTAACACAACACCAATAATTAACGGACATATAGGAAATCCTAATTTTCCAAAAGACATTCCCAGAATCTTAATGGCTCATGACGTTACATATGTTGCCACAGTGTCAACAGCTTATATTCATGATTTCATTAGTAAAATTGAGAAAGCTAAAAATATGAAAGGATTCAGATATATAGAAGCGCTGTCAGTCTGCACTTCGGGATGGAAAGTACCTTCACAAATAGGTCCAAAATTAGTCAAAGAAGCAGTGAAAACAGGATTTTGGATATTAATGGAATGCGAGAAAGGAAAATTAACTCTAAATAAAACACCAGAATTTGCAGGATTAAAAGAATTTTTGTTAAAACAGGGGAGATTTAAACATATTACAGATGAGGAAACAAAAGTAATAGCAAAGCACATAAAAAGACGTTGGAATATCTACAAAAGTCTAGAACAAGCAAACCATTTTGAAGAGTGAAATTTAACCTTATATTTTTATTTGTTGTAATACTACTTAGACTAGTTTTTTCATCATTCTACGTAGCATATTTCATAGGAATTTAACAATACAGTAATGCATACATTGTTTGCCTTACACATAATTTTGAAACCCAATTTTGAGTAACATAATAAGAGAAAATTTGTGTAGGTATGTAAAATGACTTAAGATTGACGAAGAGAGCAGATTTGAGGACAACCAAAAAATCAAAAACGCTTTAAACTATTGTTTTCGTTAAAATAACAAACAAATATCTTAGTAACTCAAACAGTTTTTGTCGGAAAAAGGTTTTAGGCACCATTTCTCGAAGATTACCAAGTATTGTGATTTCTAAAACGAGTAAGAATTAAGAATGAGCAGATTCACCCTTAAACTTTAAATATGACAGTAAGTACATTTTAAGTACCTTACAACAAAGAGGTAATCTATTATGGCAAAAAAAGGTAAATCTGTAGACATATTACTTGTCAAATCCAAAGTTCGTGAATATATTAAAGGACTAGGAGAATACAACGTCTCTTCTGATTTCATCGATCGACTGAATGTAGAAGTCGTTGGTCTTATCAAAGACGCTGCTAAAAGAACCAAATTAAACAACCGCAAGACATTAAGTTCAAAGGATGTTTAAGAGTTTCACGAAAAAAAGGAAAAAAAATACGAAAGGCTCGAGCTGAAAACCTCTAAGAACATAAGCCTGAGTCTTTCGTAAACCTTCTTTATTTTTACTCTTTTTATTTCTTTCTGTTATGTTTTTGTCGGAAGTATTCGAGTGTTTCAAGGCTTTAAAATAAAAAACAGTTTTAGTCGGAAGAATTCCTTAGCTTAGAACTTCTTCAAGACGATTCGTATCAATAGCAAACTTAATTTCTCTAGCTATTCTTTTAGCCATACTCATATCTTCACCATAGAGCATCTTAGAATAGGGAGATCCTTGGACATACAAAGTTGTTCCCGCAACGATTCGGCTAGTGAATTCAAAAGCTATAATTTCATCAGGTGTGAGGGCTAGCTCAAGGCAATAAGGACCAATCAAACCAGGAGAAAAGAGTTTTAATGACATCGCTCTGAGATTATCTCCATATTCCAGAATCTTTGGAAGGAGTGACTCTCTAACTACTAGAGGTTGATTACCAACAACAGTGTAAGTCGAATCAATTGACGTATTTTCCATCGATAACCTTCCTAAAGCATCGACGTTAGTTTCGTATCTACGGTCTATCCCCAGCATCTCAACTTTGTCATGTAAAGGCGAGTAAAAATAATGAGGGTACATAGTTACTCCTACTATGTATTCTTGTATTTGAGCGTTTTCAACATCATTTGCAGAGACTTTTTCTTGGGCAATCAGATCCTGTGATTTCTGTTGATATTCTTTAGGAGTTGAGCATAGAAAGTATCCAGCTCCTCCTTTAGCCCCAGGAAATTTAACTATGCACAAAGTGTCAATATCAGCTGGATAAAAGGATCTAGGGGTGCGTATGTTTGCCTTTTCCAGTAAGTCTAGATTGAGTTCACGTTTCATCTCCCAAATCATCCCTTGACGATTACCAAAGATTTTCAAAGGAATATCGACGACTCTTTCACCTAAAGTAGCAATAAGAGTTCCATGAGGTATAAGAATCGTATCTTCATCACTAATTTCTAACATTTCATCATAATTCTCAAGGATATGAATCTCATCAGCAACAGGATAGCGTTTGTACAAATCTTCTCGACCTTTAATTACATAAACACGCGTTTTGAAACCTTCTTCCTTAGCTCCGTGTAGAATTTGTAAAGCTGAGTGGCTACCTACAGTAGAAATAATCATTGACTAATCCTTACATAATGCTTTATAATAATTTTCTATCATTAAAATGTCAGCTTCTTAATTTTTTTACATTTCTTTGTAATAAACCAGCACCTTTAGCTTTTAGAGAATGAAGATGTTCTTCTATTAGTTCGTATAACTCGTCGAAACTTTCAACAATGAACGGAGTATCCAGTTTCCCAGCAGCATATCCCCAAGCAACTCCAACACCAGGGATTTGAAGTTCCTTAGCAATGTTCATATCATTAGGTAAATCTCCTATAAATAGAGCTTTAGAGATGTCATCTGATTCAAAATATTCCTTAATAATACTCATTTTGTTTCTATTTGATAAGACATAATCAAAAGGGTGGTTTTCTTCAAATAATCATATTAAAAATATTACTAAACGAAAAGAATTTTCTCGATTACAGAATCAATATATTCTTTCAGAAG
>BPTO01000160.1 GCA_023705985.1 Candidatus Heimdallarchaeota archaeon
CTTGGAAATAACGTAAACGGGTGAAGGAGTCACTTTGAATAGAAATCTTAACTCCAGCTTTCCAAAGTTTATAGGGGGTTTCAAAACTAATATTACGAAGCTCCACTTTTTCAAAACCAACAAGAGATGGACCTACTGAAACAGGGATGCCTTTTTTAGCAATATATTCTGCGATTTTATGTCCTTCAGTGCCATGGACAATCATCATGTCCAAGTTAAATTCTTCAGCTAAACGGATTGAAGTGACAATATCATTATTCTGATGGCAATGGAAGTTCAAGGGGATTTCTCTTTTAAGCACTTTTACTAAAACTTCTTTCCCTAAATCTCTATCAGGCTCTGAAGGTATTTTATCTTCTTCTCCCTTCTCTTCTGCTAGTTTTTTCTTAGTTTCATACTCTTCCCACTTCTTAATATATCCTTGAGCTTCAACAAAAGCCTTGCGAAAAACAGCTGCTGTTCCCATTCGTGTAGATGGGAGTTTTTTCTCAGTACCATATACTCTTTTTGGGTTTTCACCTAAAGCGCTTTTAAGCGAGGAAGGCTCTTTAACAATCAAATCATCAACTATCTTACTCTCACAATATGTTTTGATTATCGTATCTGTTCCTCCTATAACATTACCACTTCCTGGACCTGTTTGAATCGTAGTAACACCTCCGATTCTTGCCTCTACTAAAGCAGGATCTTCAGGATTTATTGCGTCTAACGCTCTAACATTAGCAGTATTAGGATCAGTCATTTCATTACCGTCAAAACCAGCCCAGCCAACACTTCCATCGAAAAGTCCCTGATGCGTATGTGTATCAATGAAACCAGGTAATACATGTTTTCCTTCTGCATTAACTATTTCGTATCCTTCAGGCACGTTTGCATCTTTCTCTAGAATAGCTTCTATTTTTCCCTCAGATATCAATATTGTACCTTTTTCAATTATCTCTTCACTTTTATTACAAGTATAAATAGTACCATTAACAATTGCATATTTCATTATATATTCCTCGTTCAAATTTATTTTTAAAGTGATTCATTTGGTCATTAACATTTTTTCACAAACTAAGAAATAATCCTCAAAAAAAGTAGAGTTTAAAAAAGCTTGTCTATTCACTATCATTAGTGATATAATGAGTTCAAGCTTAATTAACAGATTAAGAGAGTACGCTTCAAGCATGAAAGATTGGGATAAAATAAAAACAAGTGTCGAAGGAGTTTCTCTTGTTAAGATGCCCGGTGGAGAAAAACTTTCTCTTGAAATAATACCTGTAAATGAAGAAGGAAAACCTCTAAAGAGGAAGGGATTGTTCGTAACATCAATTGAGCAATTTGAAGCATTCAAAGACATCTTCATAAACGAAAAAGCTCACGATCTTATACAAGGTATTGATGCTTTAATTGAAAAGAAGGTTGTTGCCAAAGATTCTTCTGAAGAGGAGGATGTTTTCGAACTTTAAATTCATTTTTCAGTTTTTTTTTGCATTCTTCTTGTCATATTTTCATTAATTTTTTGCAATTTTACTTGTATTAATTCAACAAAAGATAAAAGTAAGCATAAGTTTACAAATACGAAGCTAATGAAAGCAGTCATATTTGCAGCTGGACAAGGAGCAAGATTACGTCCTTTAACAAATACCATCCCTAAACCTTTGTTAAAGGTTCTTGGAGAACCAGTTTTGATTCGGTTAATTTCTTCATTAACTGATTATGGTATAGAAAGTTTTGTTGTGATTACTCATTATCATGAAGACACAATCATTTCTGAAATTTCGCAAAAATTCCCATCTCTTGATATTACCTTTATTCACCAACCTGAAACCAAAGGGACAGCTAACGCGCTTTTACAAGCTAAAAATCAAATAACAGAGGATTTTTTCATTGCGGTTAATGGTGATTGTATTTTTTCTCCATCCCTCATCCAACAAACAGTAGATGCAGCAAGAAGAGGTGTAATAGCACTAGGTGGAAAATTGGTGAAGGACACTGAAAATTTTGGAATTATACTAGTTGATAATAGTAATAATCCACAAAACATTATAGAAAAACCTGAGAAGGGTTTAATTCCAGAGGGGTATGCAAATATTGGTATTTACTCACTTAGTTCAACTATTATTAATATTTTAGAGGATATGGAGACTAAAAATACTCTTTCTCCTAGAGGTGAGTATGAGATTCCCGATGCAATAAATAGATTATTAGAAAAAGGGCAGTTTGAATCAATTTTAATAAAATTAAACAATAATGATTATTGGTCTGATATTGGTAGACCTTGGTCCCTACTAGAAGCTAATGAAGCTGTTTTAGCAACCATTAGTGAAGTAAGAGAAGGAACAGTTCAAGATGGAGCTCATTTGAATGGTAAAGTGATAATCATGAAAAATGCTATTGTTAGAAGTGGTTCATATATAGAAGGACCTGTTTTTATTGATGAAAATGCAGATATTGGTCCAAATTGCTATATCCGTTCAGGTACATATATTGGTAAAAGAAGTAGAATAGGGAACGCTTGCGAGGTTAAGAATTCTATTATTGGAGAAAATACCCACATAGCACATCTTTCTTACATAGGCGATTCAATTATTGGTCCTGATGTCAATTTCGGAGCTGGTACCATCACAGCTAATTTACGTTTAGATGATAAAACAATTCCAGTAAGCGTCAAAGCCATAAAAGAAGACAGTGGTAGAAGAAAGCTTGGTCTTATTTGTGGAGCTCGAGTTAAGACAGGTATTGGGGTTCTTTTCATGCCTGGTGTTAAAATAGGAAATGACACATGGATTGGAGCTGGAACGAATGTACATGAAGATATACCCGCAGAATCGATTTATTATTCTCGACATGATTGTATTCTAAAGAGGAAAAAAAAAGATGTTGGTTAAGGAACAGAACTCCATTAGAAAATCATGGAAATCAAATAAAATTACTATTGGATTAATTTATCCTAATACATACAGGGTTGCATCTACAAGTTTAGGGGTTCAACTGCTTTATTTTCTTTTTAATAGTTGGGAGGATTTTATTTGTGAGAGAATATTTAAGCCCATAAATCCTCGTGTAACACCTTATTCTTTGGAAAGTCAGAAATCGCTTAGAGAATTTGATATATTAGCAATTTCCTGTCAATTTGAATTCGATTACATCCAGTCAATTGAACTCTTACTTAAAGCAGGTATTAATCCAGATGTTAGAATGAGAACAGAAGATGATCCTTTAGTTCTTCTAGGAGGACCAGCAAGTACAGCAAACCCATTTCCCGTTTTATTCTTTCCTGATTGTTTCTTTTTAGGAGATTTAGAAACAGTATCAGATGAACTAAAATCAGCACTCGAAGAAACTTCCAAAAATAGGAAACTTGAAGCTCTTTCTCTTGTTCAAGGCATAATGGCATATAGTTATCATTATACTCAGAAAGGAGAATGGATTGGAAATAAAATCTCAATTCCAAAGGTAAAGAGTTTTTCCGATACATTTTACCCATTAAAGCAAATTATACCTGACAATGTTAAAGGAACAAAAAATGAACCCATTTTAGGGAAAGCATATTATCTAGAAGCATCTAGAGGATGTTCGCAGAGATGTAACTTCTGTTTGGTTGGAAATTGTCGCTTCCCAAGAACAGATAGGACTTTTAATGAACTAATTAAAATTGTCGATCAAGCTTGTGAGCTAAATGATTTTGATAAATTTGTTATTTACGCAAGCTCCATGGGAGAAAATCAAAGGATTGGGGAATTAATTGAGTACATCATCGCTAAAGGCTACGAGATATCTTTACCTTCATTAAGAGCAGATTTTCTTACTGAAGATTTACTTCATTCTCTCAAAAGAGGAAAACAAAGAACTTTGACGCTTGCACCTGAAACAGGAAGTGAAGATTTAAGATTTGCTATAAATAAAAGAATGAGTAATGACCAATTCTTTACAGCTACAAATAACGCGTGGAAAGTAGGTTTTCGAAAACTTAAATTGTATTTGCTTTATGGATTTCCATGTGAGGGGGAGGAGATAAATAATGAAAACATTGAATTTCTGAGAAAAATCAGAAAAGATTATTTTCCAAAGGGGAGAATTTCTGTTTCATTAAATCAAATGGTTACAAAATCTCAAACACCATTTCAATTTGCTCCAATGATGGATATCAAATCCTCAAAAGCAGTACAAAAATGGTATAGGCACAACATCTATAAAATGAAGAATATTACGCTATCCACCTCTGCTCCTGAATGGGGAGTAATTCAAAGAATTTTATCACTTAGAGATCAGAGGTATTTTGATACTATTATTAATATAGCAAAGAATCAAAATACAATTGGTAATTGGAAGAAGATTCTAAAAGAGAAGAATAAATCTCTTGAAGATGAAGGACAGTGGTATTATAATATAAACGATTCATTGCCTTGGGATCCATTGCACAGTGTTCTTAAGAAAAAAGACCTTATTCAAGCTTATAAGAAATATATCAAAATTCAAAATTGTGTAAAATTCTAGATAGACCGATAAATCGAAATTCTCATTTATATTAAATCCAAATAGATACTTATAATTATTATCCGTTTTACCGAAGGCATTACTGGAATTACATATTTACAGCAATAAACTAAACCCTAATATTTTCTATAATAATGGTGTATTTCATGCAATAGTAGGTTATTAGCGCTAATCAAAAGTTATTAACGAATGTAAGTTTCTTAATAAGTAAGGCAAAATGGATACAATCTTACAAATATTACAATAAATACATCTGGTTCAATAGACGTAATTATACCTCTTAATGCAGTAATAGTCTGTTACAGGGATTACATGCAAGTTTTTAAACTGTGCGAATTATAAAATGGTTTTATTGTATATTTTTCTTGTATTTAGATAACAGTATGGTGGAAAAAAGTTAAACAAGGAGTAAGTAACTAGTTTATAAATAGATTTTAAGCACATTTAAAAACGAATGGTACGGTTGTTGATTTAGTAGCTGAAGGAATTGGTCCTATTGGCAGCAATAGCGGTTGAACATACTTCTATAAAACAAGTTTCATTGGAGGGGTTACCACCCTCAGCTGTTAAGATTTTCAAAATTGTGCGTGGCACGGGTCCCATCACGAGCAGAGAAATTGTCGATATGTGCGATTTAGCTCCTCGTACAGTCCGTCATGGGCTGAAACTACTTGTAAGATCTAGCTTAATACTAAAGTTACCTCACTTACTTGATATGCGTTCAAGTAAGTTTTATGTCGAATAAAATTACAAGAAGGAAATATGCACTATTTTCATATTTCTGCTTTTTCTCCATTTAATGTGGGTTTAAAAAGGGAAAAGAAAGAAAAAAACTATACTTCAACATCATCGCTAGCAAACAAAACATCACGATTTATTGCATTTTTGAATAGTTGGAGTAAAAGTTCATTAGTTGTACGGATACCAATTGGTACTTCATCCGTGGTTAGGAACGCAAATACCGCTTCATTATTTGAATCAAGTATTCCACAATAGACATCTTTTTTAGGATAGTGTTTCACTTTCATTCCTGTGAAACGTTCAGCTAAAGGGCGTAATATTGTTTGGTGCTTTCGAATATCATAGTTCGAAACTAGAGTTATTCTATGAGCTTTTGTGTATTGCATCATTTCTTTTAAAAGATCTTCATCTACTTCAGGAGTTACAATCAAGAGAGAGGTTTTTGCTCTCATCGCGATATCGGTAATACTGGCATTAATAGCTTCTTCTCCAACAATAATCGAAGTATTGTGCTGTCCTTCGAAATTATATGAGGATGCTGCTTTATCAATCTGCTTAAGCTCATCTTCTCTATTATTTACAACTTGATAATAAGCCATTGCTTTTTCCAACAGGGAATCCATTTGTTTTAGTAAAACTTCATCAACGTCTTTTACAACGTTTGCAACTTGAGATACAACAGTATTAATTTGCATTTCCTCAGCTTCATTAACCTGTGCTATTAAATCTGTTTTTGAGTTTTCTTTATGTTTTTCAAGATCACTTTTCAGACTACTAACTTCACTTGAATAAGCTTGTTGCATCTCTTCAACTACTTTATCGAATTGTTCAATATACTTCTGAATCTTGGATTTAGTTGCATTGCCCATCTTCTCGGTATCTTGTCTCGATTTTTTGAGTTCGTTTATTACATTTGCTTGTAGTTTAATAATAACGTCTGTATGATTTTTTGTGAAATCTTTGATTTGCTCGTTTGTACTGTCTTCATTTTCTGTAAGTTTTTTCTCAATTGTTTCCTTCAATTTATCTGTAACTTGGTTACAAGATTCAAAAGCAGACGATGCATATTTCTCTATTTCGTTTTGTACAGCATTCAAAACATCATTTGGTAGAAGGTTCATTTTTTCTACACCATTATCTGCAATTTGTTTTTTCTTTGTTCTTATATTTGTATCTCCACTTATTAGGAAGTGATCCAACTCAGTTTTTAGTTGATCACGTACTTCATTTAAACCAATAACATGTTGGTCAATTAGCTGTAAACCACCTTCATTAAGATCATTTGCAAGGTCTCTAACAGTATTTCTAGAAATAACAAGCAAATCTTCTGCTTCTTTTTTTGTTTTTCCAATATTTATACGTGAAGAAGATTCTACAGTTTTTAGAGTTTCTGCGATTTTTGTTGTAAGGAAGTTTATTTTTCTATCTATTTGTTCAACACTTCGCCTTAATTGCTGTGTCTGTTTTATCTGATTAGTAAATAGGTCATTGATATTACGGCTTAATTCTTCAACCATCGTCCTTGTTTCATTTGTCCATGATGAATAAGCTTGATTCCAAACTTGGTTATATTGTTCAATAAAGGAATCTTGCAGATCATCTATTTGTTTTATCTGTTCTTTCAGAACACCATCTAATTCCACAGGAACCCTTTCTAAACTCTCTTTGTGATTACTAGTATGAGCATCAAGACTATTTATTATAAATTGCTTCAAATTGGTTGAGGTTTCTTCAGTATTTTTTAAAACTGAATCTAGGAGCTGACTCCCTTTTTGGCCTGCAGAGTGATGGAATTGTTTAATAAAAGCGTTAAGTTCTTTGATAAAGGCATCCAACTGTGTTGAAAAAATCAGAGGATGCTCTACAACAGCAGACAAATGTCTTACTACATCTCTCTGAATGTCTTTCAGAAACGTTGCTGCGGCATTTTCTACGTAATCAGTACTTGTAACAAATCTATCATAAAGACCATCCAAAAGTTGTTTAACTAAACCTGACACGATATGAATATCGAAAATATGTGTGTCACCTTTAATATCTAGAGAACCACCAAATTTCTCCTTTTCTTGATGATATGATTCTTTAACATTTTTCAAAGCTGTGACGATTCCATCAACTGAATAAAGAGTATCACGCTCAATGATAATATACTCTTTTAGAAAAGGCAACAATGCAAAATATTGTGGAGTGTTTCCAGATATTTTTTTAAGAAAACCTAACTCCTCTAGATTCTTTGCAGATTGGATAAGTGTTAATGGATCCAGTTTCGTAACAACTAATAGTTCACCGATAGTAACCTTACCTAAACATAAGGTCGCGGTATATACTTTAATATCAGTCTCATTAAAACCGATGCGAGTTAAAAGTGGAGGTAAAATATCTATTGATTTAGACATCTAATTTCAGCCTATCAGTTTTATCCAATACTTCCTTAATAATTTGTCGCATTAGGACACTTTGAAAAACAGGTAATTTCTTGTAGGTTAAAGATGAACAATGTATCAGAAAATGTATTTTCTATTCTTAGCACTTCAGCAATAATCTTTTTACTCTATCCCACTTGTAAAACATCTTCCTTGCTACTCTTGCATGGTGACTAATCTTGGTGGCTGACCAGTTACTTTTCATTGCCTTTTTAATTATACTTTCTTATAAATTTGGTATTACAGTCGGGATTCATTGTAATTACAGCCCAGTGTTGCCTTTTTCTTAACTGTTACCTAGGTTGGTTAACAGAATAGAAGTGCTAATTCTCTAAAAAAATTTTTAAGTTAATATCTACATTTCTAATATGGTAAAAATGAAAACAAAAGCACTTACTACATCAATAGGTTTGACAGTCATAACCTTACTTATATTATCGCTTTTTAATGCTATAAGCGTCATTGGTTATGATTGGAATATAACAAATACGCAGATTCTCAATGAAGACGATAATATTGGCTATGGTCTATTCAATGGTACTCATGGGATTGAAAGTCAATTAGTCCAAGTTGATTATGAAACAGACATTAGGTATGTAAAGGAAGGAATAGGAGCAGAAACAGATTCTTATGGCAATAATTCCTATGACTGGCAAACCTATTGATGT
>BPTO01000161.1 GCA_023705985.1 Candidatus Heimdallarchaeota archaeon
ACTCTTTCCCTACACGACGCTCTTCCGATCTTACCCTCAATAAGCCGAGTATCTACTAGACTACCGCCTCTCTTCTTTTGAATTTGAATATTATTAATATCAACTCTTTTTTCGCCATCGATGTCTTCAGCAACAGATTTAACAGCTTTGACTACAAGTTCTGATAAGGGTTCTTTTTCAGCGCTAACAATTTTGGAAGCTAAAGAAGTTTGAGCAATATATTTAAGCTTGTCATCTTCGTCAAAAGTAACAGCAATACCCATATCATCTAAAATCTTTTCAGCCTCAAAACGGGCTAATTTATAACCATCAATAATTAAAGTAGGATGAATATCAAGATCTAATAGGTCTTCAGATTGTTTCAATAATTCACCAGCAAGAACAACAACAGTAGTTGTACCATCGCCAGTCTCTTGATCTTGGGTTTTAGCTAAATCAATAATAAATTTGGCAGCGGGATGATTAACCTCAATATTTTTGAGAATTGTAGCCCCGTCGTTGGTTATTGTGACGTCACTAAAGTTGTCTATCAGCATCTTATCCATTCCTTTTGGTCCTAGTGCTGATCTTATTGCTTCTGCCACTGCTCTTGCGGCTATAATATTATTTCTTTGGGCATCTTTGCCTGTTGTTCTTTCTGTTCCTTCCTTCATGATATAAATGGGTTGTCCATACATAATTATTTAACCTCATCAACTAAGAATATCTAATTTCGTTTTTTATTCCAATCTCTGATATTTATATTTTCCTATTGGAATAATATTTTTGAATCTCTAGTTAAGTTCCTTTATGTTTGGTTTTTTCTAGCAATTTCCCCTTTCAGTTTGGTAATCTTTTTAAATGTTCTTAACTATTTTTTATTGTGGGGTTCACAGACGATTCATTATCTTAGAATAAATATGAATCGGGGCAGATGAGGTCAGCTTTGTGTCAACCAATTTTAGCAGTCTACTTACTGGTAGGGATTTGACAGTCTCAATTGCCGGTTTAGATGGCGTAGGTAAGACTAGTATTGTACAACGTCTACTCAGAGAAGATATTAGTGAAATTTACAAGACCTTTGGTGTAAACACTGAGCTTCTTGATTTGGAAGGATTAAAATTAGGTCTTACAGATCTTGGAGGATCTGAGGCTTTTCGCAAAGTTTTATGGAAAGCTTATATTTCACGTTCTGATGCTTTTATTTATGTTGTGGATGCTACTAATTCCAGAAGATTAGAGGAATCAAGAAAATGGTTTGTCAAAGCACTTCAGTGGGTAAAAAAGCGGTCGCCTGTTCTAGTCTTAGTGAACACATGGGATGTACAACTTGATAATTCTGAATTAGATGAAATCACTAAAATTTTTACTGAAAAAACTAATTCCTTTGAGATAGAATGTTTTTCCATCTCACCTGTTACAGGAAAAAATATCGAAAAAACAAAGGAGTGGTTAGCAAATTCAATAATCAATCATTTAATTGCTGTTGGAATTACGGTAGACTATTTTGTAGCTTATATAAGAACTGGAAACAACATAATTGAAGCTAAAATTCGAACACCCCAAATAACTCTAGAGGAAGATACCTTATTCCCAATAATCAAGTATAGATTTGCGAATGAAGGAGAATCAATGTTAGAATATATGAAAGTCGCAGAAAGACAAATAATTATGGCTGCTGATGAAAATATCTCCTGTTGGCTTGTTACAACAAAAAATAAAGAATTAGAAGCTTCCAATCTTCTAATGAGACTCCTAACAGAATTAGTGTCTGAAATCAGTTGTATAGCGAAAACCAAAAAAAACAAGTTAACGGAAGCTGATTTGACAAGTTTCTTAATAAATCACATGATTGATAAACAAATATTCTGGTCAGAATCTCAATCCCCGATGTTTGAAATAAGCGTTATAGATAACAATAATTAGTTTTTTATCCTACTTTTCAATTTAGACAGTATGGAAAAAGTTTATCATAATTTGATTCTTTCAACAACATAGGTTACAATGGATTCGGAGCTAAAAGAAATACTGAAAGGTATCAAAGGTTTTCGAGATTACTATCCTGAAGATTATGCAGAGATTAATCATATATTGGGTACTATGAAAAAAGTTTCAGAAGAATTTGGTTATGAAGAATATGAAGGACCATCTCTGGAATATGCGAAGCTTATAGAAATAAAATCAGGACAAGAATTGCTTGATGAAACTTTTACAGTAATCAGTAAAGATGAAAGAAAACTAGTTCTCCGTCCTGAACAAACTCCTACATTAGCTAGAATGATAGCTAACCAACATCAGAGATACATTAAACCCATGCGTTGGTACTGTCTTCCACGGATATTCAGAAATGAAACACCACAAAAAGGAAGAGTTAGAGAATTTTTCCAATATAATGCTGATATTTTAGGAGCTGATCATCCCGCTGCGGACGCTGAGATTATCGCTATAACAATTAAAATAATAAAAGATACGGGATTGAATAGTGGTGAATTTATTTGTGTAATCAATAGTCGCGAACTGATGCAAAGCTATGTTGAGTATCTAAAGATTCCAAATTACATCAAAGTAATTAAGATAATTGATTCGAGAGGAAAATTCCTTCAGAATGTTATTCAAAAAGAGTTGGTAGCAAAATTATCTGATGAGAAAAAAGCAAAAGAAAAAGCCCTAGAATTCCGCACAATTTGGGAGCAAGATCCAAAGTTGGAAAAAGATTATAGTGATTTGCGTTCAAATCACGTTTTTTCAGAATGTCTTGACCATTTAAGTGAAATAGAAGAAAAAAGTGTAAAAGAAGCTCTCAGAAAAATCGATTTAAATGAAGATCAAATTACTAAATTTTATGATTTTGCCACTCAGAGCGGTTCTCCAGATTTTGTAATAAATAAATTAAGAACTATGGAAATAGGTGAGAGAGCAGAAAGTGCGCTACAAAATCTTGAAGACCTTTGTAAATACCTTAAATTATACAACATATTTGACGATTGTGAATATGATACATCTGTTGCTCGGGGGTTAGATTATTACACTGGCATTGTTTATGAATTTTTTGACAGAACGGGTTCTGTTGTTCGATCTATAGCTGGTGGTGGAAGGTATGACCAGCTTATTAGTGCTTTTGGTGGAAGCAAAATTCCAGCAACGGGAATTGGTATGGGTGAGACAGTTCTACTCGCAATTCTTAAAAAACTTGGAAGACTTAAAAAATATGGTTCTTCAGCTGAGGTTTATGTTGCACCAATCAATAAAGAGGTGATTACAGAAACAGCAGAAATTGTTGAGGAAATTAGAAAGCAATTCAAAACACTGTTCAACCCATTTGGTTGGAAGCTTTCTAAACATCTTGAAGATGCAGGAAGCAGAGGTATTTCTTTAGCTGTAATCGTTGGAAAGCGCGATTTAGCCGAAAATAAAGTAACTCTAAGAAATCTTAAAACTGGAGAGCAAAGAACTATAGTAAAATCAAATCTTATGGAAGAGATAGAATCTATGCTAATAAGATAGTTTTCCTACATACTTTTTCTTGTTTTAGAACAAAACAAATTTAATCTTTTCAAAAACTTACTCATAATGAGCCCTTCTTTACATAAGTACTTGAAAGGAATAAAAATTTCAGAATTAGTAACCCAAGTAAAAGATAAAGAAAGCTTTCAAAAGATTCTGTCAGATTTGAACTTAGATCAGGACTATACTTATAATGATTTAGTAGACTACTTTTTAAAAGAGAGTAAAGAGTTTCTTAATAAAGAAAAAAGAACTGAAGCTCTAATTATCTTGAAAGCCGTAAAACCCCTGCTAACTTTGGTTTCGAAGAGGTTTTACATTCCTTTCTACTTAGTGTTAACCGATTCATTCATGCTAATTAATGATTTTCAAGGGGCAGAGAAAGCAGCAAAGAAAGCACAAACAGCTGCAGCAAAATTTGACGACCCACAGTATCAGATAAGAGTTTGGAATCGTTTATTCATAATTTACAGAACTCTAGAAAAGGATAAATCTTATCAGTATTTAGTACAATCTAAAGAACTAGCTCAAAAGCACGATTTGTATGAGAACATTGTGTTTTGTGAAGTAAATTTAGGTCTAATGCATCTTTTCAATAAAGATTATACAAAAGCCGCTGATTATTGCTCTAATATCATAAATATACTAACAACACATCCATATCCAAGTAACAAATTAATAATGCCTACAGACTTCTTTCTACATCTTTTCTCGGAGAATCCTGGATTAATTGTAGTTTCCAAATATCAATCTACAATTGAGAAAGGAGTTGATGTAGTGTTAAACACGATTCAAAAAATTCAAGATTCACAAGAAGCAAAAAGACGTCTTTCAATATTGATAAACATTTTAAAGATTTCAGAGAAACAATTATCTGTTTTTAATACTAAGGTTGAAAAGTTGATTGAGAAATTAAAAATAAGTAAACAAGTTGATTATTATGCTGCTTTAGCCACTGGTATAGGGGACTACAACAATTATAGCTATGCTTTGGTTTATTTTGAGAAAGCTCTCTCTTTAACAGATACCCTAGATACTGAAACACACAGAGAACTAAGGAAAAATTATGCTTTTTCAATATCTAAAATTATTGGTGTCAGCATGATTTATGATCTTGTTACATCTTCTAATATCTCTAACAAGCTAAAAAGACTGAGAATTAAAAATGATGCTTCAACTCTTCTGGGGAAAGAAGGTATTTATATAGAATATAGAAATTCAGTAAGTGATTAAGACGCAATTTTTGGTTTGAGTCGTGAAATTTTCAAAAAACAACTATATCCTGCTATTAAAGGTAGAGTTGATATTAAACAAACAATTCTTGAATTTTGCTATCAGAATTCACAAAGCGATATTCTAAGCAATATGGAAATAATTGTGATAAATGCAATAAATCAAAGCGATGAATTATTATCACTGCTAATGGTAGGTTCAATACTCAATGAGAAAACCGCTAAAAAATCTAAAAACATCTTCTCTGGTTATCAAATTCTAGGTCATTTAGTACCTAAAACAGTTCTTAAAAGGAAACACTTTGAAGACTTTGATGCTAAGTTCCTTTATGATTTAATCAAAGCTCCACAGAAATTCAGAAAAATTGAAATTCTGAGTGTAAGTGATGAAGTAGACGTTAAATTTGAACATATACTTTTGAAGAAAAGAAAGAAGTAGTGTTCTCAATAAAGATTAGATATTTAATGAGTCAATTGTTGTCTGAAGTTGTTCAATAGATTCAATATGGACTCCGCTTTTCTTCATTATTGTTAATCCTTGATTGAAGAAATGTTTAGCTTTACTTTTTTTTCCTGTTTCTAGATACATTCTCCCTAATTGAAGGCTGAGCGTTACTGTGTAATCAAAATCATCCTGTTTTGAGAAGAATATGTATGCTGCAGTCAAATACTTAATTGCTTGGTCATTCATAGAATGTGATATTAACATTTGTCCGAAATCAAACTCAGTAATTGCTCTTTTCTTGTTACATTTTCCCTTCTTATAAAATTCAATAGCTTTTTTATATGCATTAGCAATGTGATTTGGGTATTCAGAATTTTCCACTAAATCTGTTTGGTAAGTTAAACCTAAGCTTTTCCATGAATCAGCAAGTTTTACGTGATTTTTTAATTTAAAAAATAGGTCAATGGCTTCATCCAGAAATTGCTTACTTTCTCTGAATTTACCTCTTTCTCTGTAGTAATTCCCAAGAATAAGAGCACATTCAGCTATTCTTTCATCATCTTGTAGATTCTTAAAAGAAAAATACGCTTGTTTTGTTATCATGAAAGCTTGGTCTAGTTGCCCAATTTTTGAATAAGCTAAAGATAAAAGATACAAACAATTTGCAGCACTTTCATCGTTTCCATGCGTTGAAAAAATCTGTTCGGCGTAGAGTAAATCCTTGATGCTATTTAGATATTCGCCATTATTTAAATTTTCATTTCCTTTAAAATAGAAGTGATTAGCTTTTTGTAAATAATCGTTCATTTATAGTACCCTTCGCAAGTCTAAAGTATATGTTACCATTTATTTATTTTCTAATATTTTTATCCGCAAAAAATAGTGGTTTCTTTTCATAACTAGTGTTAACATTGTCCCAATTTATCTCTTTAGAAAGTGTTCTTTTCCCCGCATCTACAATGCTGAAATTTTTTCTAGACTGTAATGCACTTAACAGCTCTCTTACTTTCTTTTGTATTTGTTGGCGTTTGTATATTGGTTCATCTTTAGCAACAACTAATATATTTTTTTCATATTTATCAGATAGAATACCAATAAGAACGTCGTCTCCTGCTACAAATTCAGCTAACCTTAGTGCTTCTATATTAGCTGATTCTAAGTAAAAGGCTTCTTCAGGGATGGCATAAATTGTTTCTTGGTTGGTTACCAAATTAGTCCAATTTCTACTCAAACTCACTAACAAGATGATTGGATCTAATAAATCAGAGGGGAAAGAAACAATTTTTTCTGAGTAGAATATTGTAGGGTTAATTTCTTTTATTTCAGATTCGACAACACCACTGATAATAAATTGGTTCTCTCTATAATCGTCATAAAAGTCAATTCCAAGATTAATTCCACCAACGCTTGCAACTAGCAGTTCTTCCATAATGAGTTTCTTCCAAGTATCAAAAGGTTTTTTCTCTTCTGTTTTAGCTTCTTCCAGTGTATCTTTTTTCTTCCTAAATCTGGAGAAAAATTTGGAGAAAAATCCTTTCTTTTCTTCTTTTTGAATAATTTCAACAATTTCTTCTCTCTCTACTTCTTTTTCTTTGGTGTAATTTACAGGAGGTAGTTTGTTTTTCAAATTGTTGAATGATTTAATGTCTTCTAACTTCATTTGCAGAAGTGATTCTACCATACTTAGATTTATATCATCAACAGGTGATAAAAGTGAAACCCACCCTTCAGAATTTCCAGACTTGGCGTGGACAATAAAATGATTATATGGAGGAGATTGTTTCGAATATTTACAATTGGTTCTGATATACTTTAGTATGTGTGGGTAATTCGAATCCATCAATGGAGTACACTTGCGGAACTCTTTAAGAATGGTTTTTTCGGCACTGGTTTTCATGTTAGAGCATGTATGCTCATTTTTCTTTCCTCCTTCATCACAAGTGAATAAGTAAAAGATGCTAGTTTCTTTGATATAGGGAACTGGTACAGATTTGTTAGTTTCCTTTTCAAGTTCGGTAACAAGGTGATTCATAATGAGATGAGATATTAATCCTCTTTCATCTGAAGGTATATTTTGAATGGTTTCACTTCTTCTTGCAATAATTTCAGAAAAAACCGATCTACAAAGTGCAGTTTCACTTAAAAATGCAAACCATCCAAATGGTATGTCAGGAAATTTTTGTACACAAAATTCCAAGAGGTGTCTTAAAAAGAAGTCAGCGATTTGTTCTGCAGCTATCTCCTTTTTAATTCCTTTATCTAATAGAAAATAATATCTTTTTCTCAATAATGAAGCAATGCTGTATGTAAAAGCTACGAGGTGTGTTAATTCATACCAATCTTTTTCTTTTGAAATAGAAAGAGACTGCCAGAATTTAATTATTTCTTTCCTTCGACCTGAATCTTCTAACTCAAATCCTATTTCTGAAGAAGTAATAATATAATCTGAACTATAAAGAGCAGAAATAATTAACAACTGGGAACCGGAGTACTCTTCTTGATATTCCGTAACCAATGATTTATTTACTATTTTATATCTTTCAAAGAGTTGGGGTAACTGATGAACTTTCTTTGTTTCAAGATATTTTTTTTCTAAGAATTGATGTACAATTTTCTTCATTAATTTGTTGTGTTGACTTAACAAATATTAATCTGTTGCTAGAATTTTGATAACAAACTTTATCTTATGAAAATACAAATAGAATTCAGCGTGTAATTATGAAGAGGGTTTTACCGTTGGAGGTTTACCTATGACATCAACTGGCACTCTGAATTCACGCTTCATTTCAATTGATTTTCAATTGGTCAGCTTTATTAAATTTATTCCACCATCTTCTGTAGAGAATGCTTGTCTTTGATTCTATCGGAAGATTCTGTATTCTTATTATCCATTCATCAGTTTTTTCTCTACTTTCTTTAAAAGAATCTTTGGTTATTTTAGTTATTTTTTCAATATCTTTTGCTGATGGCTTTCCTGAAATTTTTAATAATAGGTCATATGTTTTTTTCAGAAACTTATTTTCAAGTTTGTTTCTTTCGTCTTTGAAAACATTTATTCTTCTCTGATAATCCAATAATACTAATCTATGCAGTTTTTCATGTTGCCACCAAATGCTTTTTG
>BPTO01000162.1 GCA_023705985.1 Candidatus Heimdallarchaeota archaeon
ATTTATTTTACAATAATTTTATTCAAAAAAAAATTGAGATAATAACAGATAATAGCCGAATTCTGATAGAATCTAAAGAGAATTTCTTTAAATACTCTGTCTGTGAAACAGAGTTAAGCGTAAAATTTGGTGAAAATCAAGAGAAGTGCAAAGACATAATAAAACCAAAAGTAATCTTTGAAGCTAAATTAGAAAAAGATGGCAAATACTATTCAGGTTCCAGTTCAGGTAGACTTGTAGCAGAAAAAAAATTACGCTCGCATTTACCCAATGTTAAAATGTATAAACGTGTTGAATTAAATCAATTTTTATCTAAAGATTTTGCATTTTTAAATCCTCCATCTGGGAATAATCTCTTGACAGTTTTACAAACTCATGAAAATTTATATCAATTATTTAATGATATTTTGCATCCTTTTAATCTACGCTTGATGCTCAGAGAGATTGATGGGAAAATCGAGTTTTTAAGAGACGCAAAAAGCAAATTGATTACGATTCCTTTTAGCTTAATTGCTGAGACTTTTCAGCAACTTTTTCTAATATTAGCAGCAATAGAAACAAATGAAGATTCAATTATAGTAATTGAAGAACCTGAAACTCATGTTTTCCCTAAATATACTAAAAAAATTGCTGAAATGATTGCAAAGAATGAGAAATCAAACCAATTCTTTATCTCTACGCATAACCCCTATTTTTTAATATCTTTAATTGAAAAAGCAAAAGAAAAGGATATTAGCATTTTTGCCGTTGAATTCGTAAACAACGAAACACAAGTTAAGAAACTGGATAATACTGATATTCAGTTATTATTAGAGGGTGAAGATCCTTTCTTCAATATTAGAAAATATTTTGAGTAGATTTCTCATGATTTTAGTTGAGTGCGATCCCGATGAAGTACTAGTAAGAACTTTAATTCCCAATCTTTCAAAAAACGATTATTCACATGCGGGTAATAATACTGGAGTTATTAAAAGGTTAATTAAAAAAATCGAAGAAACAGGACATATTGGCATTATAGATAAAGATCCTGGATCTATACCACCTGGGTATTTTAATAAATTTGATTTAGTTCAAGAATGGGAATCTTTGAATATTGAGCTCTTGAAGGCACCAAATAATGCAAAATTGATCGTTCTTCATCCTAATTTGGAAGGATGGAGTATAAATTCATCTCACTTTATCCATTTAAAACTTAAAGACTATAGTCTACCTGAATCAGAAAAAGAGTTGCATAAAACAATAAATGAAAAACCGAATCTAATGAAATTTGCAAAACTTATAACAGATTTAGAAAAAAAGAGTAAACACGTTCAAGAATTAAAAGCAATCTTAATAGAATATCATAATTAGTGTAAAATTTTAACATCCTCCTTTAAGAAAGAAACTATCGTTACATTATAATGAAAAACTTAGATTAAGATTATTATTTGTTATTTTGTATCTTACATTTGTTTATTAAGTTGTAAAACTATTTTTCAAGTTTTCATGTTTTGAGAAAAACTTTTCTAATGAATCTGTTTTTTCTTTATAACCTAAACTCAGTTTTTCACAGAAAAATTCTTTGCTAATCACTAATCTTCTTTTTCAAATCTTCTTTGATTATTGTTTGTTTCAATCTTACTGCTTTCTCATATTCTGCTTGTAGTGTAAATGGCTTAATCAGTTTGATTATTAATCTAGCCAGCCAATGATGTTTTCCTTGGATGGGATGACGTATATTTAATTTTGCATCTTCCTTTTTGTGAGTTTTATTCCATGAACCTATCCATTCAAGTTTATCTGATTTTGCAATATCCGCTGGAACCTCAATTTCTTCTGGTAAACTTGGTACAAGATCAATTCCAGCTTCTTTGTAGCACCATGCAGTAAGTTCAGAACATATATACGCTACATCTCCTGCTCTTCTTACAGCTGATTTAGGACCAACAAATGGAAAACCAACTAAAAGCAGATAATCATAGGGTTTTGCCAAAGATTGGTAAGCTTTCTCTAGAACGATACCTCTCTTTTCTCTCGTCAAACCACCTTTCAAACGCATAACATCAATAAACGATTTGTTTAAATTATCAGAAAACGTAATCCCTTTTGCTTCAGCAGAAACACACCATCCATCTCCTATGTATATTTCTGCGTGAGAATAAGGCGAATTGGTGAATTCTGAAATAAGAGAACCAATGAATTTGCTGCTAGCTCTATGGAGAATTATGTCTCCCTTTAAAGAATTCCTTGTTAAATCATTCTTATAACGTTTTTTTATAGGTTTAATACACACTCCTTTAATAAAACTAAATATTCCCATGATTTCACCTCTCTTTTTGAGATATTTTACCTCATCGTAAAAGATAATTTTTGTATTAAAAAAGTTTATCCTTAAATTTGCACTAAAGGAAAATAAATAGAAAAACTACTACAAATTTTCCAATACAATTTATCATCCAACTAGTAGCTTCTTCCCACATATGCAAATCTAATGGAATAATGGTTGTTTAAACCATTTATCGAACCAAGAGATCATAACTGAAACGATTATCAGAATGTTTAGAATCATTTATTATTCTTTCTTTATTTCATCCTTGGTATCCTTAATTAAGCATATTATTGATGAGTTTCAATAATAGAATTCAGTATTAGAAAAGACAATATTTCTAATCATAAAGTTTTTTTTCCCTTCAAATGCTTTATATTTGGAAAAAATATTCGAAAAACATCAAGAAACTCCCTTCTCATATTATCTTCTAAATAAGAAATCTAGCCTAGCATAAATAAGAAGATGTTTTTGTAGAGTTTGGAAGCTGCAAGAAGGGGACCTTAATGCAAGGTTTAATGAAAGACATAGATTTTTGCTTACAATACAAACTAGACAAATAATTTGTAAAGTAATATAAATGTCTGTAACTAAAATTAATGGACTATGAGAAAAAGAAAGGAATCAGCAGTTGTAACTAAAGATTTAGTGAAAAACTTTGAATTACCTGATGGAAATAGTGTTCATGTTCTCATTAGCTTCAGTTCCAGTAATAGTTGTACTTATGATTTTATCTGGTATCTTCGGAGGAGGACCTTACATGGGTTTGGTCGAGAGGTTCATGGTCAGCCACTTTCAGATATATTATTTTGTTATTGCACTAATGGTATTTCTAAAAAACTAAAAGCATGAATTTTTTCAACAATTCTTAAATATGACATGGATTAAGTGCCATCTATGTGGCAGACAATTATTGGTATACTACTACTTCTTCATGGACTAATTTCAGCAATGTTTATTTTCTATGTAAAAGTACCTGATAAAGAAGATGAGTACTTCGGATGGTCCAGAAAATCATGGTTACTAGATAAAATTCTAAGCGAGAATGTTGTAAAGATCATAGGATTTGTCCTCTGGTCGTTAGTTATTGCTGGATTCGTAGTATCAGGAATTGTACTTTTTACAGAAACTGAATTTTGGAGACTACTTACTATTACCATGTCTTTTGTATCACTCCTCCCATATATTCTCTTTTGGAAGGATTTATACCCTAAACCTAGATATTTCATTGTTGGTCCTTTGGTAGCTATAGGTGTAATAATTGCTTTACTAATATTCAATTGGCCTACTGATATCCTGATATTTACTTAAACAGATAAAACGTAATTCCTATTGTTAAGAAGATGGCAAAAAACGAAAAATTATTTGGAACGGATGAGAGTTAGTACTCTCGTAATTCTGTTTTTTTGCTTTTAATAAATACCAATTTTTCTTATTTTCTAAGATTTCTACATCAAATCCAATTTTCTGAAGCATTCCTCCAACTGATTTTATTGTTTGTATCTTAGATGAGACTCCATATGCTGTTCTGATAACAGATTTATCTGGACAACTCACTTTGATCTTGACTAGTGAAACACCTTCTTCACTATTTATTGGAATATCCCAGATCAGGAAATCTCCACCTGGAGAAAGAACACGATATACTTCTTTGAAGACGTCTTCTTTATCCTCATTGGACATATACATAATGCTAAAGAAAGCTGTAGCACTATCAAAGTGACCATCAGAAAAATCTAACTCTCTAGCATCTGCGAGAACCCAATTAGCTTCTGGAGCTTTATGTTTAGCTTCATCTATTTAGCTTTGAAATTTATCAACAGCTGTTACTCGTTCTCTGCCGATCTGAGCTATGATACCTTCTCCCCCTCCACCTATATCCACAATAGAACCTTCTGGAATTGATTTTATTTCAATTTTTTGCATTCGACTGAATATGAGTTTGAAAATAAACGATGCTGTTTGAAGGAACTTTGAATTTCTAGATTTTTCGCTCATTAATGTTAATAAGATATGATAGTAATAATAGTTTGCTGTAAATGAAAAAGAAAAAAGAAGAAAAGTCTTCTGAACTAAACTGGTGGCACAAACCATATCGCTGATACTATTGAAAAGACTTCAAGTATGAAATGCATTATTATGAACGGAAGTAATCTTCTTGTTCGTGTATATAGGAAAACTATTACCATTACCAGTGGTAATGTCCAGAAAGCTCCATAAATTAATGGTTCAATTTGTAGTGCTAATGGCAAAGCAATATGTTGAATCATAAAGAAAGGTACAACAATCAAATATGCTTTCCATGTACTTTTTGTAAAAGCTTCCAATCTTGGGAAAAGATATCCATTATAGGTAATTTGTTCTGCTATAGCCCAAAATATTGGAAAGATTGACAAACTATAGATTAAACCTCCTAAAGGTAGTTTTGTGATTGAAGTAGGAGCTGGAAACACACCATAGACGATGAATCCCATTGCTACAATTGATCCGAATGAAACTGCTACTACAATTGCATAGAATAGTAGACTTAGAAGAAGATCTTTTTTTAACTTTGATTTATCAAATGATAATAAATCCCATAATCTAATTCCTTCCTTTCTAGTTGCTAGATAGACAGCTAATAAACAACCAAGGTCAATAACGGTTCCATAAACAATCCACCATTCACCTGCTGCTTGCCAGGGAGTAGGGTTTTCAAGTGCAAGGAAAATCAACGATGTTAATCCTTGTGCTGCAAAAGCTAAAGCAAATCTTAGAGGGAGAATTAGTATTACCCACCAAAGCTTTATTTTTTTATCTTTGATTTTTTGTTCTAAAACCTCTCTCGAGTTAAAATTCTCTACTTGTGCTGAATTCATAAAACAGATGGTTTTTTTTCAATTTATAAGTTCTTCCCTCAAAAAACTACGAAATGTTTATTTAAATTGACACTAATCTATTATTGATTCTAATGAAAGCAATTGTATATGAAGAGTTTGGAAATCCAGATGTTCTAGAATTAAAAGAAGTTGAAAAGCCAGTACCTAAAGACAATGAGGTTCTTATCAAGGTACATGCAACATCTGTAAACGCTATAGATATGATTTTCCGCAGTGGAGCTACGCTGTTATTTGGCGTTACAAAATTAATGGCGGGATTTAGAAAACCTAAAGCAAAGATCTTAGGATTTGATGCTTCTGGTGAGGTTGACTCTGTAGGGAAAAAAGTAACTAAATTCAAAAAAGGTGATCTTGTTTATGGAGCTGCACAATTTCCAGGAGGAAATGCAGAGTACTTTCGTATCCCTGAAGAGAGAGTAGCGTTAAAACCCACTAATATGACATATGAAGAAGCTGCGGCAGTACCAGATGCAGCTTGTGTAGCATACAGTGCTTTGATTGATAAAGTAAGTATTCAAGAGGGGCAAAAAGTGCTCATTTACGGTGCATCTGGAGGTGTAGGAACATATGCTATACAAGTTGCTAAACTGTTTACAACTGAAGTTACCGCTGTATGTAGTACAGATAAAATCAGCAATGCAAAAGTACTGGGTGCGAAAGAGGTCATAGATTATACTAAAGAAGATTTTAGAAAGAATGGTCAAGTTTATGATTTTATCTTTGATGCAGTTGGGAGAAAAAAGATTGCATATTCAGATTGTAAGAAATCGTTAACTAAGAAGGGAATTTTCGTGACAGTTGATTTAGAAGCAGTATTGTTCAAATACATGTTCAAAAAAAGGGTGATAGGAATTTTTGCTCCTGTTAATACTGAGATATTAGACTTTCTTAGAGAGCAAATTGAAGCAGAGAAAATCAAGTCGATAGTTGAGAAAACCTTTCCACTTAGTGAAACAGCTGATGCACATAGATACTATGAAAAAGGTCATCTGAAAGGGAAAATTGTAATTGTAGTTACTAACAGAGAATAATGTGTTGTTTAATTTCTTCTCACAACCAGAAAGGAATATCCTTTTTATATTGAAGTAATTAATCTATAAGTATGGTTAATCTTGAACCCAATCAAGAAAGACTGCGGCAGAGAAGAGAAGAAGTTATGAAAATAGCTCTACGAGCCAGAAAATTCTCTGAAGAACAACTGACAAGAGAAATTTCTGATTTCCTAAGATTTGCGTTCTCTTTACGAAATATAGAAATCTTATGGGACCAAGAGGAGGAAAAAGAACATGTCGATTGATCCAATTTCTGAGAGCTTGAAACGCTTAGTTATATTCTTTGAGACAAGAAAGATTCCTTATGTTGTTGTTGGTGGAGTTTCTGTTTTTGTATTGGGTTGATCAAGATTAACAATGGATATTGACATCATTCTAGATCATACAAGAATAAATAGAGATGAGTTTGTGTCATATCTTCAAGATAACAACTTTGATGCATCATTGGATGATTTTATTGGTTTTGATGAAAAAACTCATTGTACTTTCTTTTACAAAGAGGGTATGTTCAGAATTGATGTCAAAGGTGCTTATTCTGAAATGGATTCTGAAAGCATTCAAATGGCAATTACTGGTATTTATAATGATATAAGATAAAAATTAGTGATCCAGCAAATCTAATTCTTTTCAAATTAAAATTCGGAACTGAACAAGATTATGAAGATGCTTTAGCTGTTTACATCAGAAACAAGGAAAGAATAAATCATAAATTCCTAACACAAAAAGCTCTAAAAATGAAAATAAAGAATGAGCTAGATTCTTTCTTGGAGGGTATTAACACTTTCCTTGAGGAAGAAAATTCTAAAAAGCAACAATAAATCTTATTAGTTTCTATAAATTCTAGTCTTTCATGCAACACATCTTTCTTTCTCCTCATTTAGATGATGCTGTAGCAAGTTGTGGAGGAACCATTGCGAAACTCGTATATGAGAGAGAAGATGTTCTTGTAATAACTGTTTATACAAGAGGTCCTGATATTAAATCATTACCAAAGAAATTTCACAAGTTCGCAGATTATGATCTTCGAAAGAAAGAAGACCAAATAGCTCTAGATAGATTAAGCGCAGATTATAAATGGTTAGACATTGAAGAAAGAGCTTTCAGAACACCTTTGCTCAAGAAACCTACTGATGTCTTCAAAATTAATCTTTCAGAGGGATTAAAACAATTTCTAAATATCTCTGAGATAAAATCAGAACTAAATAAGATTTTTAAAGAAAATCCAAAGACAAGAATCTATGCTCCTTTGGGTGTTGGTAATCATTTTGACCACGTGGAGGTTTTTCTTGCTTCCCTAATGTACATGGTTGATAATGCTCTCTTTGATAATTTTCTTTTCTATCTAGATTCCTATGGAATGTTTAGCACAAAAATGAGAAGAAAGCATTTCCTAGGTAAGAAAATCATTTCTCGAGGGACAAAGAAACCAGAAAAATCAAGCTTCAAATGGTTTATGATAACTACTGTCATGAATGCACTGATCTCAGGAAATGCAATTGAGAAGCTTCTTCCATCTAAATATCTAGATTTAGAATGGGAACTAAAAACCAATTCTATTAAAGGATATGAGAAACTGAAGATTTCATCTCTTAAATGCTATGAATCTCAAGTTAAACTCTTTGGAATAAAAACTATAGATAAATTCTTCGACAGACACCATAAAAATTGGGACAGTTCAGAATTGTTCTTAAAAGTGAAAACTAGCTGAATTGAAAATAGAATTGAATCAGATGGGTATGGTTTGGGAACATAAAAAAAGAAAAGAGGAATTAGTGTTTTTTCTTCCTTCTTATTAATGTTACAATCAAAGCAGTTGAAACTATCAAACCTATGAAGAGTTGTGCATTTGGTGAAAATTCTGAAATAATTGGTCTGTTTACAACCACCGCTTCTTCATTTGATTTTGAACTGTTTATGTAGGGTGTTGCTTACGACTACTTTATTCTAAGTCGCCTTTAATATGCGACGTTTTAGAGAAAATCCCATCATGGATACTTTAAATGATAAATCAGTTTCTTCATTTTGTTTGAATTGAAATAGTAG